>CADCDY010000004.1:2770-44353 GCA_902800245.1 uncultured Prevotellaceae bacterium | reverse complement strand
CCTCGTCCTGCTCGTCGGCAGCCTTCTCGTCAGCCTTCTCGACCTTACGCTCCTCGATGCCCTCGTTGATGGCAGCGCAGCAAGCAGAGAGGATAACCTCTACTGAATCCTTGGCGTCGTCGTTAGCGGGGATGATGAAGTCGATGTTCTTGGGGTCAGAGTTAGAGTCGACGATACCGAATACGGGGATACCGAGACGGTTGGCCTCGCGGACGGCAATCTGCTCCTTGAGTACGTCAACGACGAAGAGTGCAGAAGGCAGACGTGTGAGGTCGGCGATAGAACCGAGGTTCTTCTCGAGCTTAGCACGCTGACGAGTCACCTGCAGGAGCTCACGCTTTGAGAGGTTGTTGAAAGTACCATCGGTCATGAGCTTGTCGATGTTCGCCATTTTCTTGACGGCCTTGCGGATGGTGGGGAAGTTAGTCAACATTCCACCGGGCCAGCGCTCGATTACGTAAGGCATACCAACGCTCTGAGCTTTCTCTGCGATGATTTCCTTAGTCTGTTTCTTAGTAGCGACGAACAGGATCTTCTTGCCACTCTTGGCAATCTGCTTGAGTGCGTCAGCAGCCTCGTCGATTTTAACGACTGTCTTGTGGAGGTCGATGATGTGGATACCGTTACGCTCTGTATAGATGTAGGGAGCCATTGCAGGGTTCCACTTACGCTTCAGGTGGCCGAAGTGGCAGCCTGCCTGGAGCAACTGGTCAAAATTTGTTCTTGCCATTGTTTCTTTGTCTTTTTTTTAAATTGTTTACTTTCTTTTTAATTCTTTTTGTCCAGAATCAACCGTTGGGTAGTCGGAACTAGATTTTCTAGAGGATCTAGAGAAACCAGATGTTCTAGAGGAGCTAGAACGAATCCCACCAGTTTAGATACTAAACGTAGTCCAGTAGGATTATTTTAACGCTTACTGAACTGGAAGCGACGACGAGCCTTGGGCTGACCTGGCTTCTTACGCTCAACCTCACGAGCATCGCGTGTCAGGAAACCGGCATCCTTGAGCTTTTTCTTGTCCTCTTCGTTGATTTTCACGAGTGCACGAGCGATGGCGAGGCGCAGAGCCTGGCTCTGACCTGTGAAGCCACCACCGTCGAGGTTTACCTTGATATCATATTTCTCAGCTACCTCCAGCAGGTTCAGCGGCTGCTTAACGACATACTGCAGGATAGCCGATGGGAAGTAAACTTCCAAATCTTTCTTGTTGATCGTGATCTTGCCATTACCCTCTGACAGATAAACGCGAGCTACTGAGCTCTTGCGACGACCTATTGCGTTGATGTATTCCATCTTAACTATTATCTTTAATCTTTAAACTATAAACTTACTTATACTGGTTGATGTCGATAGCCTTGGGCTTCTGAGCGGTATGAGGATGCTCTGTGCCTTCGTAGACATACAGGTTGTTGAGCAGTGCGCGACCGAGGGGGCCTTTGGGGAGCATACCCTTGACAGCGTGCTTCAGGATGCGCTCAGTGCCGAACGGCTTCTTGCGGAGCTGTGCGGGGGTGTTGAAGCGCTGACCTCCGGGATAGCCGGTGTAGCGGGTGTAAACCTTGTCGGTTTCCTTTTTGCCAGTAAAGATAATGTTCTGGGCATTGATGATAATGACATTGTCACCACAGTCCTGGTTAGGAGTGAATGTGGGCTTGTACTTTCCGCGGATGATCTTAGCGACCTTTGAAGCCAGACGACCTACTACCTGGTCGGTAGCGTCGATGACCACCCATTCCTTCTGCTCACGAGCAGCTTCCTTAGATACGGAAACGGTCTTGTAACTTAACGTGTTCATTTCTTTAAAATTTTTACTACTAAAAAACAGTTCTTATTAATATAAATAATGTACGCACATAAATAAACACCCGAGGTCTAACTCTCGGTTGTTAGTCTAACGTGCGCTCCGCGGGGCCTGTAAACAGGCTTGTTGCGGATGGTTGAACCAGCGATTCCCGAACCACGACGTCCGGCCAAAGACGTTGCTATTCACACTCTAGTCCACGGGGATTCTAAGTGTTTTCCCCTAAATCGGACTGCAAAGATACGCTTTTTTATTAAAATACGCGCGAGGAAGCAATCCCCGCACGTAAGTTTTATGATTATTTAACAGATAAACCTACTGCTTCTTCTCCTTTTTTACATGATAGAGCACCATCAAGGTCGGCTTGTAGGTGTTCTCGAGAATGACCGATACGAAACCGCCGTCGGTCTCGAAATCAGCTTTCTTGTGATCATCCTTGAGGATGGGGCAGTTGGGCCATGCATCGAGGTCTTTCTCCAGTCCGTCGCGAAGTTCCTGCCACAGTCGGCGTGTGCTGTCGTTGGTGGAGAGGTGGTAGTTCTCCTGGATGGCCCGCAACTGGTCGTTCTCGTAAGCCACGAGGACACGGTAGGGTACACCGGCCTTGTAGAGCTGATACTGTCTGCCACTGTCGGAGGTGGCAGAATCGATGAGGAATCCGCGTGCCAACAGCGAATCGACCAACTGACTGGCGGGCATGGAGAAAGAGAGTCCGCGATAGGCGAAGGGTTTCTGCTCAGAGCAGGCAATGAAGGCCATCAGGGCCACGAAACAAACTACAATCTTTTTCATACTGTCTATGTATTAATTAATAGATGGTTTTACGTCCTTTAGGTGTCACACGGACATTGACGACTTTTCCCTTACGCATTTCTGCTTCGACGACTGTGCCGCGAGAGGCATGGAGCTTGAAGCGTACATCCCAGTCGCGGGGCCAGGCGGGGAAGAGGTAGAGCGTGTCGCCGACTTCCTGCAGGAGCATTTCCTGCATGGCAATCATACCCGAACCGCCCCAGTTGTGGTCGGGAGCCCAGTCGAAGCCAGGCCCCCAGAAGGCGGGGAATCGGAAGGGACCGTCCTGCATCTTCAGCGTCACGAGACGTTGGGCCTCGTCGGTCAGTCCGAGACAGGCGGCCCAGATGGCATCCTGTTTCCACCCGACATGCGAGCGGAACTGGATTGCCAGCGAGTCGTTGAGGTAAGTATTGCGGGCGATGTCGAGGTCGGGGCGTCCGACGCCGTACATCCGCCAGGGGAATACGGGATAGAGCTGTGTGGGTTCGGTGTTCTGCACACGTTCGTAGTGCAGGGCTGGGGCAATCATGCCGTTACGGATGGTAATGTCGGGGAGACGACTCAGCAGAACTGAGTCGCACAGTGCAGTCGCAACGGTGCGCAGGGCGGCGATGGTAGAGGTGGAGTTGTATGCCATCTTATACGTCTCGCCGCCGGAACCGGGATAGAGCACGAGCTTGCCGTTGGCGTCGAGGCGCTTGGCACCGCGCTGGTTGGCGAGGTACTGGTAGTGTTCGTCGAAGAAGCGCAGGCAGGAGCGGGCGAAATCGGATAATTGAGAATTGACAATTAACAATTGATAATTAGCTGCGCCTTGGTAGCGTTCAGATTCGAGGGCCATCATGCAGAATTCCAGGGCGGTGTCCCATTCGTATTCCAACCACGCATTACGCTCCATTCCCGGGTCGAAACCGGCGGGACGCTTCGTGCCATATTCGGGATAGCACGGCAAACCGTAGTTTTCGATTTGTTCCGTCAGACAGGCACCCTCGTGACCCCAATAGAGCCGCGAGCGTTCCTCGGCATTCTTATAGATGCGCAGATAGAAGTCTATTTGGGCCTTCAATGCGTCGTAGTCACCATTCTTCAGCATGGGCCAATAGACCAGACGCTGGTTCTGGGCCGTATGCACTCCCCCACCCCAGTTGCGGAAATCGGGCGAGAGACGGTATTCGTCGGCCTCGTTGACGTATTCGGGGTCGAAGGTAAACAAGCCGCCATTGAATTTCGTAGGCCAATGGCTAAGGGCGTTGCAGCCCAGCATGTAGCGGAAGAGGGTGTAATTGCGGATGAGGGCGGCAGGAGTGGGGGGAGCGGGGGAGCCCGAGGGGAAATCGTCGAGAGCGGCGGTTTCAATGTAGCTGCGGTCCCAGAAGTCACGCCACCACTGGCGGGAGGCCTGACGGTCGGCATCACGACTGATAAGCTTTTCGGTGGCAGCAATGGCGTCGGAGAAGTCCTGCTCGGTGCCTTGCACGTTCGCCATGATGACCTGCAGGTGCAGTGTACGCTTGGGGAATTTCGTCACATACATCCATCCGTCGTAGTCGGTACTGGCATAGCGACCGTGGATGGAGTCCATCAGCACCATGTCGCGAAGCCGCATCTTACCACCGCTGATGAGGTTTTTCAGTGGGTTATAGAGGCGGTCCTTCACGGCATCCATGCCCTGCTGGGTGACTGTCGCATCGAAAATGGTCTCTTCGCCGTTCTGATGCAGGAAGGTGACGGCCTTATTCGTCATAACGACCTTGTCGGCGAGTGTCTTTAGGCCCTTCGGTGCCGCAAACTTATAACTCGACTGGAAACATTCGCGCTTTGTCATCTCGCGGTCCTGCATACGCCAGTTTTCGTAGGTCACCGCCATATTCTGCTTCACTTTCGGACTCGACACGTCGACATGAACGACGGGTTTCTTGACGTCGGCCCATAGTTGGACGGAGAGCTGACCATCGGTAATCTCGATATAGCCGTCGGCAAGGTGGAGAATCTGACGGAAATGCGTCATATCAAGCCCCGGAGAGAGGCTCACACGAAAACGGCCGGCCTTCAACAGCGTATTATTCTCGTCGAACGAACCACTGCGCGAGAGGTAGAAGAGGATGTCGCCCTGTTCGACCCAGACATTCATGCCGATATCGCCGCCACCGCAGGGCATCGACTCGGAGGAGTTCTTACTGGGCGTGGTCCATTCGTAGTCCTCGGGCTGTGCACATAGCGTCAGGGAGGTGAATAGCAGGAAACAGAGGGTTAGTAGTTTGTTCATAACACGTGGCGGTTTAGTAGCGGCAGTCGGGATTCTCGTCCATATAGATCTTCGCGTATTCCACGTAGTGCTTCGAATTGTCGGTTTGTCCGGGTCGTGTGGGTTTTATATACTTCGCCGGCACACCACCCCAAATCTCGTGAGGACCAATCTTTGTGTTCTGTAATACCAAGGCTCCGGCAGCAACGATAGAACCCTCGCCCACCTCGCAGCCGTCGAGCAGCGTCGCCCCCATACCGATGAGAGCGCCGTCGTGAATGGTACAGGCGTGGACGGTGACGTTATGTCCGATGGTCACCATGTTGCCGATATACGTAGGACCGGTGTCGTGAGTGACGTGGACACAAGAACCATCCTGTACGTTGGTGCCGTTGCCGATGGTGATTGGTGCCACGTCGCCGCGCACGACGGCATTGAACCAGATGCTGCATTCGTCACCCATCGTGACATCACCGACGATGGTTGCATTCTCACTGAAATAACAGTCCTTGCCCCATTTGGGTGTCAGACCACGGTAACTCTTGATTAAAGCCATATTTTCTCTTTTTCGTTATTTCGGTATTACGGTATAACGGTATTATGACAATTACAATTCCACAGCGCTGAGGACCTTTTTCGTAGCACCGGTCATTTGGTTGACAAAGGTACCAGACTGACGACCGGACTCCGTGATGGTCTGCGGAGCGTCGATGAAGCGCTGCATAATACGGCGGAAATCGTCGGCACCAGTGATTTCGTAACCTCCACCGCAGGCTTTCAGCCCCTGCGCCTCCTGGAAACGTTCGTTGTTGGGACCAAAGATGACAGGGACATCCCAGACAGCAGCCTCAAGGGTGTTATGGATGCCCACGCCAAAACCACCACCGACGTAGGTGACATCGGCATAGTGGTAGATGCTGCTAAGGAGTCCGAAGCAGTCGATGATGAGGATTTCCAGATATTTTAGAGAATCTAGAGACTCTAGATGTTCTAGGGAGGAATACCTTGCGACATTGCGGTCCACGAGCTTGGACTCAATCTGCTTGAGGTGTTCCTCGCCAATGACATGCGGGGCAATAATGAGTTTCCAGTCCTTGTGTTCGTTGAAGAACGGAATGAATATGTCCTCGTCGGGTTGCCACGAAGAACCGGCCACGAAGACCTTGGGAGCTTCAGCGGAGCCAGACTCCGCCGCACCGGACTTCGGCTGTGAAAGGAATGCTTCGACGATGGGCAGTTGTTTGGCGGCAGTCTTGATTTGCAGCACGCGATCAAAACGGGTGTCACCAACGATAGAGACGTTCGTGATGCCGATAGTACCCAGCAGTTCTTTACTAATCTCGTTCTGTACGAAAAAATGCGTGAAACATTTCAGCACGTGACTATACTGACGACCGTACCACCGGAAGAAGATCTGTCCCGGACGGAAGATACTGCTGACGCTATAGACGGGCACACCGCGGTGTTTCAGGATATGCAGGTAGTTATACCAGAACTCGTACTTGATGAAGAACGCCATCACGGGACGGATATTGCGCAAGAAACGTCGTGCATTGGTGATGGTATCCAGTGGCAGGTAGCAGATGATGTCAGCTCCAGCATAATTCTTGCGCACCTCATAACCCGAGGGCGAGAAAAACGTCAACAGGATTTTGTACTCGGGATGATCCTGTCGCAACTGTTCCATCAGCGGACGGCCCTGTTCGAACTCCCCCAGCGAGGCTGCATGGAACCACACGTACTTGGCATTGGGGTCAACCTTCTCCTTCAGTATGCGGATGGCTTCCCGTTCTCCACGCCACATCTTGCGCACCTTTTCGTTAAACAGGCTCGCAATGATGACGCCCAGTTGGTAGATATAAATAATTAAATTATACAATGTGTCTCGTTATTTCGTTATTCCGTTATTGCGTTATTCCGTTATGCCGGTATTTCGTTATTCCGACATTCCGACATTTCTACCCAAGAACCTCAATGGCACGCTTCAAGCGACGCAGCGTCTCTTCCTTGCCAAGGAAGGCAGAGAGTTCGTACATGTCAGGACCCTGACCTGTGCCAACAAGGGCGATGCGCCATGCGTTCCAAGGTTTGATGCCCGTCTGTTCCACCCACGGGTCGACAACGGCTTTCTGGCCTTCCACGCTCCAATCGCTGATGGTTTCCAGCACGGCTTGCATCTGGCGCATCTGGTCTGCTGTTTGTTCGTTCCAGTTCTTGCGGATAAATTTGTCACCCTCTCGGTCAAAGTCGGTGGGAGCCACAAAGAAGAACTTGGTAAGCGGCCAGAGGTCACTGGGGAAGGAAACGTTGCGCTTTCTGGTGTTGCCCTGTTTGTCTGTCACTTCAATGACCTTCGTTTTCATCATACGCACCACTTCGGCTTCCTGTTCGGCAGTGGCCGTAATACCATTCTCTTTCAGCACCTTGTCAAAAGCGGGACACCAGTCGGTATCCGGACGCTGCAAGAGGTACTGGCGGTTGAACCATTCTGCTTTCATGAAGTCAAACTTGGCACCATTCTTCGAACACTTGGAGATGTCGAAGAGGTTGACCATCTCATCCAGAGTCATCAGTTCCTGGTCGTTGCCGGGACTCCAACCCAACAGAGCAAGGAAGTTAATGACGGCTTCGGGCAGATAGCCTTGTTCGCGATAGCCTGAACTGACTTCGCCCGTTTTGGGGTCGTGCCATTCCAAAGGGAATACAGGGAAACCCAACTTGTCACCATCACGCTTGGAGAGCTTACCATTGCCGACAGGCTTCAGCAACAGTGGCAGATGGGCAAACTGCGGCATGGTATCTTCCCAACCGAAAGCCCTATACAACATGACATGCAATGGGGCACTGGGCAACCACTCCTCACCGCGAATGACATGGGAAATCTCCATCAGGTGGTCGTCGACGATATTCGCCAAGTGGTACGTAGGCAGTTCGTCGGCACTCTTATACAGCACCTTGTCGTCGCAAATGTCGCTCTTGACACGCACCTCACCGCGGATGAGATCGTTGACAAGAATCTCCTGACCGGCCTCGACCTTAAAACGAACGACATATTGATTGCCCGAAGCAATCAATCGCTCTACTTCTTCTTTGGGGAGCGTCAGTGAGTTACGCATCTGACTGCGTGTATGGCAGTCATATTGGAAGTTCTGAATCTCGGCACGCATGGCATCCAGCTCCTGTGGCGTGTCAAAAGCAATATATGCCTTGCCGGCATCCAACAGCTGCTGTACATATTTCTTATAGATGTCGCGGCGCTCGCTCTGACGGTAGGGACCCTTGTTGCCACCAAACGAAACGCCCTCATCAAACTGGATACCCAGCCACTTGAACGACTCGATGATATACTCTTCTGCTCCTGGCACAAAACGCGTGGAATCGGTATCTTCGATGCGGAACACAAGGTCGCCACCATGTTGACGTGCAAACAGGTAATTATAGAGTGCGGTACGTACGCCGCCAATGTGCAAAGCCCCCGTGGGACTGGGTGCAAAACGCACCCTAACTCTTCTTTCTGACATAACAAATTACAATTTTGACTGCAAAGGTACTAAAAAGTTTAGAGTTTAGAGTTGAAAGTTAAGAGTTTTTTGTATCTTTGCAGCAAAATAATACGCAAATGAGCAATTTTAGTCTGAAAGAGAACCTCTTGTGGCGCGACTGGCTGCTACGTGCCGCACTTGTAATAATTACCGTAGCCATCGTCGTATGGTCAATGCCACACGACAATAACAACACCTACCTCGTCGAACAGAGTAAGCCCTGGAAATATGCTGATCTCACGGCACCCTTCGACTTCCCTGTGTATAAATCCGACGAGGCCATCAAACACGAGCGCGACAGCATATTGAAGCAGTACGAGCCCTATTATAATATTGATGTTTCCATCGAGGAACGTATGGTGCGCAAGTTCGTGTCTGACTACCCCGACGGCATCGCCGATCTGCCCCTGGACTATATCGAAATCATCTCCAACCGCCTGCATAGCCTTTACCAGCAGGGCATCATGGAATCGAAGGAATACGAAGAACTCAAGAAAGACACCTTTAGCATGATTCGTATTGTCAACAACAAACAGGCCAGCAGTGTGTCTATCATGGAAATCTATTCCGCCAAGACTGCCTACGAACAGCTCTTCCAAGACGAGAAACTGAACGTTCACCGGCAACAGTTGCAGAAATGCGACCTGAACAACTATATACAACCGAACCTCATCTTCGACCGTACACGCAGCGAGACAAGCCGTAACGAACTCATCGCCAGCATACCACTCGCCAGTGGACTCGTACAGAAAGGTGAGAAGATCGTTGACCGAGGCGAACTCGTCAACGAGCAGACCTTTCACATTATCCAGTCCTATCTGAAGGAAAACGATCGCCTCAACAAGAATGAAGTACAAAGCCGCATATCACTGCTCGGGCAGATACTCTATGTCACCATACTCATGGTATGCTTCACACTCTACCTGACACTCTATCGCAAGGACTACTTCGACAAGCCGCGCTCACTGACCATGCTATATGCACTCATTGTCATATTCGCACTGCTTACCGCGCTATTCGTACGTAACACCTTCATACACGTCTATATACTTCCTTACGCCATGGTGCCCATATTCATACGTATGTTTATGGACTCCCGAACGGCATTCATGACACACGTCATTATGGTGCTCATCTGCTCCATCATGCTACAACACCCGTTCGAATTCGTCGTAGTAGAAATCGTGGCCGGACTCGTTGCCATCAATTCCCTGCGCGAACTCTCCTACCGTGCACAGATATTCCGTTCAGCCCTCATCATCACCCTCGCAGCGATGGCTGTAAACCTCGCGTTCGACTGGACACAGACCACCGAACTCACCGTGATAGACTACTCTTCCTATAACTATCTCATCCTCAACGGTATACTACTTCTCTTCGCCTATCCGTTACTCTACCTCATCGAGAAGGCGTTCGGCTTCACCAGCGATATCACACTCATCGAACTATCGAATACCAACAGTACCCTGTTGCGACGGATGAGTGAGGTAGCTCCCGGCACGTTCAACCACTCCATACAGGTGGCAAACCTTGCCGGCGAGATAGCAAACAAGATTGATGCCGATTCACAACTGGTTCGTACGGGTGCCCTCTATCACGACATCGGCAAACTCGCCAACCCCATCTATTTCACCGAAAACCAGTCAGGCATAGACCCCCATGAGATGCTCACCGATATTGAGTCGGCGCAGTATATCATCAGCCATGTCACCGAGGGTTTGAAGATGGCCGACAAATACGATCTGCCGAAGGTCATCCGCGACTTCATCGCCACACATCACGGTCAGGGCAAAGCGAAGTTCTTTTATATCCGCTATAAGAACGAACACCCGGACCAGCCTGTCGACGACCTGCTGTTCACCTATCCAGGACCGAATCCATTTACCCGCGAACAGGCTTGCCTGATGATGGCCGACAGTGTTGAAGCAGCATCACGGTCGTTATCTGACTATACCGAACAGAACATCCGCGAACTGGTGGAACGTATCGTCGACTCACAGGTGGCTGATGGATTTTTCCGCGAATGCCCTATTACCTTCCGCGACATCCAGTATGCCAAGACTGTACTCATCGAGAAACTGAAGACCGTCTATCATACCCGCGTCAGCTACCCGACGGAGAATAAGAAGTAATCGGTTATTTTTCGGTGTTATCGCACACAATTTTATGCACACTTTGGCACATTTGTGCAGAAAGTGTGCGCTTTTTAGTTAATAAGCGTTAATTGTCATTGCACTTTTGTACCCGTTTTGTGCAATAATACTACCTTTGCACCCGTTTTTAGGAAAAATAGTTTAAAAGAAATGAAAAAGATTGTATTTTCGTTGATTGTTTTCACGATGACAACGTTAACCGCTTTTGCTGGCGGTATCCTCACAAACACCAACCAAAGTATTTTATTTTTAAAGAATCCCGCGCGTGACGCAGCTATCGGTCTCGACGGCGTCTACTCAAACCCTGCCGGTGTGGTATTCATGCCAGAAGGTTTCCACGTAGCCCTCAACTGGCAGTACGCACATCAGACACGTACCATCACTTCCACCAATCCCGTCTTCGCATTGGGCAAGAAAAATGCCGGTCAAAGCGTCAAGGAATTCGAGGGTGTGGCCGACGCACCAGTCATTCCCTCACTACAGGGTGCATATAATAAAGGAAACTGGAGCATCCAGTTCAACCTCTCCGTACCCGGCGGTGGCGGCTCGTGTGAGTTTGCCGACGGTCTGGGATCCTTCGAAAGCGTCGTGGGTTCTATCGCTCATATGCTCCAACCTCTGGGTGCTCAGGGTTACGACATGGACAGCTACATGAAGGGCAGACAGTACTACTACGGCGTACAGGTCGGTGCAGCCTATAAGATTTATCCTAACCTGTCGGTATATGGTGGTCTGCGTATGCTCTACGGCGATGCAACATATAAGGCCAAGTTGAACAACATACAGGTGAAGACCGAAGGGGGATATGTCGATTTCGCCGACTATCTGCAGGGCGCCTCAACGACCGTCAACAACAACCTCACACTGGTCAATACCGCCATCGCACAATATCAGGCTGCAGGCATCGATGTTCCTGCCGAACTTCTCGCACAGCAGGAACAGCTCGAGACAACACACGGCAGTCTGCTGCAGTTGCAGAAATATGCCCAAGGTGTAAACCTGTTGTGTAACCAGGATGGTGTGGGTTTTGCACCTGTCATCGGTGTCGACTACAAGGTCAACAACTTCAACTTCGCTGCCAAGTACGAATTCAAGACGCAGATTCGCATGAGGAACGAGTCAACCGTCAACGAGGCCAGCGAGATTGCTGCCGTCAACAAATACCGCGACGGCGAGAGGGTCAACGAGGACGCTCCCGCACTGCTTACCATCGGCGCACAGTGGAAACCCATCGATATCGTCAGTCTGAACCTCGGATGGCACCACTATTTCGATAAGGATGCCTCGTGGTATAACAATACACAGGACCTGCTGAAACACAACACCAACGAATTTCTCGCCGGTGTCGAATGGGACGTCAACGACCGCCTGAACGTCTCGTGCGGTGGACAGCTCACACGCTACGGACTCTCCGACGAATACATGAACGATATGTCGTTCGTTGTCAATAGCTATAGCATCGGTCTCGGTTTCAACTACAAGGTCAGCGACAACGTCACCGTCTCGGCAGCATATTTCCAGACGAACTACGACAATTACAACCGCAACGACTATCCCACAACTGGCGTCAGCGACACTTTCACACGTACCAACCGTGTACTCGGCGTCGGATGTCAACTTGACTTCTAAACAAAAAAAGGATAAAAAGAAATCCCGCAGTGCTGTGCATTGCGGGATTATTTTGTGGGCGTTGACGGATTCGAACCGCCGACCCTCTGCTTGTAAGGCAGATGCTCTAAACCAGCTGAGCTAAACGCCCTTTCTTTTGAAAAGCGGTGCAAAGGTACGGAGTTTTTTTGAAACTGCCAAACTTTTGCACCACTTTTTTATCTTTTAGTCGAAAATTACTTTATTTCAACGGTTACACGGCGGTTATAGGGCGTCGGTGTGAGGGTATCGACACCACCAGCGGCAACGGTCTCTATCTGGTCGCGCAAAACACCCATCTTCAACAGTTCGGCAACAACTGCCTCGGCACGCTGTTCGGAGAGCTGACTGTTGCGCTCGGCACTGCCTGTCTGACTGTCTGCATAGCCCGTAACCACGAGTTTAGCACCCTGCTCTTTGGCAACAGCCACGAGAGCAGCGACATTCTGCAGGTCACGCTGGGAAGAGATGACGGCCTTATTGAGGTTGAAGAACACGGAAACAGGAGCTGCGACAACCTTGGTAATGGTGACAGGCTCCTGAGGAGCAGGGGCGGCCTGCTGTTCGGCATTTGCCAGTACCTCACCTAAGCGTTCGTTCTCCGCCATGAGGTCGGCCAATTGGGCATTGAGGGCGTCAATCTCGCTCTGCGACAATGCCTGCATAGCATCGATATCGGGTGTGGATTTCCATGTAGCCTTACCCAAACGATAAGTCAGACCCAGCTCCACGTTGATGGCGCGGTCACGGCCCTTCAGAGTGAGCTTGGAGTCGCCGCCGGCACTGAACCCATCGAACGAAGGCTCATATGAACCATAGTTGATATCCAGATTGAAAGCGACCTTCGGACTGATGCGGAACGTGTTGAGCAGACCGACAGAAAAGCCCAGAGCATAGCAGCCGTATGACATGTTACGACCGACACCGCCACCGGCATAGGGAATGAAATTCCATACACGCTGTTCGTTATAACCCATCAGCATATTGCTGAGATTGAACAAGGCCTGTTCCTGAAGGGTCCAATATTTGCTGGCATTGAGGTTCTTGTCCTCAGAGATGACACTACGGCCCCAGACACCATTGAACTTGGCACGAAGACCAAGACCGGGGGTAAACCACTTACCCAAAGCAATGGAGAATCCGAGGTTGGTACGATAGTCTTTCGTCAACTTGCTGAATTTGACAGACTGCTGTTCCTGACTGCCCCAAAAGGAGGAGCCTACCACATTGGCCTGCACAAACCAGTTGGCCCAGAACGAATTGGTGGCCACGCTGTGTTTCTCACCAGACACCTCTGCCTGTGCCATCACACCAGTCGAAAGGGCAAATGTCATTAAAATCAAAAGAATCTTCTTCATATATTAATATTTAATGTTAAATCTTTATTGCAACGCCACACTCTCAAAGAGAGAACGTTCTATCCGAGCAGTTTCTCGATGTCCTGCTGGGGCAGAATGGCCAAAATGGCCTTGCCGTCGGGCGTATAATTGACATTCGTACAGGCAAAGAGCTCGTTGACAAGATTCTCCATCTCGTCGTTGCTGAGTACCTGACCCTGCGGAATAGCCACATGACGCGCCATACTTAATGCCAAGGTACGGTTGAGATCGTCCATCGTGTCACCGGCACTATTGACGGCGTCATCTACCATATCGTGAATCAACTGGACATAGTTAAGACCGTCGAGACCAGTAGGAATGCCATTGACGGCATAGCTGCCCTGACCTAAATCGGTCAGTTCGAAACCGATGGCCGACAATCGCGGCAGGATACGCTCCAATAGGGGTTGTTCGGAGGCTCTGAACTGTACCACCTCAGGAAAGAGCACCTGCTGGGTCTCTGACGAACGAGCCTGCAACTGTGCCAGACACTGCTCGTAGCGGATACGGACATCAGCACGGTATTGGTCGATAATCATCAGTCCCGACTTGACGGCAGTCATAATATAACGGCCTTTGTACTGATAATGCACGGGAGACTTGTCTTCGGGCAATGAGCTATGGGGCACAGCAACTGGTTCCTGTCCCAAATCAGGGGCAAACAACGTATCCTCACGACCAACACCGTCGTAGAGCTGTTCCCACCCGTTGGGGGCCTTCTTGGGGGAAAAAGAGATTGCAACGCCCTTCTCCGACCGTCGGTCAGAGAAGGGATTATAGGCGGGATTGCTGACAGTTCGCGGAGCAGTGGGCATCATCGAAGGCCCATGAACATCAGAAGAAGTGGGATTATACACCGGAATATCGGGCTTCCCCTCTATGTCGAAATCTATCTGCGGTATCTCGCAGAACTGTCCGATAGCATCCTTCACTGCAGCTGTCAGAATCTGCCAGATGGCTTGCTCGTTCTCAAACTTAATCTCCGTCTTCGTGGGATGGATATTGACATCGATATCGGCAGGGCTAACCTCGAAATAAATGAAATAAGGTACGTGCATACCCGTAGGAATCAACCGGTCGTAAGCCTGTTGGACGGCCTTATGGAAATAAGGATGCTTCATGAAACGACCGTTGACGAAAAAATATTCTGCCACTCCCTTCTTACGTGCGGCCTCAGGTTTGGCAACAAATCCCGAAATCTTAGACATCACTGTCTCGACGCTGACGGGCAAGAGTTCCTGACCATAACGACGGCCATAGACATCGGAAATACGCTGGCGCAACGAACCGGCACGAAGATTCATGAGTTCCTGACCATTGCTATGCAGCGTGAAATTGATGTCAGGATAAACGAGTACGATACGCTCGAAAGCCGTCAGGATATTGTTCAGCTCGGTGGCATTGGTCTTGAGGAACTTACGACGGGCAGGGACATTGAAAAACAGGTTGCTGACGAGGAAACTGCTACCCACAGCACAGGAACACGGTTCCTGACTCTCGACACGTGAACCAGAAAGCATCAGACACGTACCAATCTCGTCATCTTGACGACGGGTGCGGAGCTCGACTTGCGACACCGCGACGATCGACGGTAGCGCCTCACCGCGAAAACCCATTGTATGGAGCGCGAAGAGGTCATCGGCCTTGCGGATCTTACTGGTGGCATGGCGCTCGAAAGCCAGACGGGCATCGGTTTCCGACATGCCGCAACCGTCGTCAATGACCTGTATGGACGTCCTTCCGGCATCTACCACAAGGACATTGACAGTATGGGCTCCAGCATCGACGGCATTCTCCACTAACTCCTTGATGACCGAGGCGGGGCGTTGTATCACCTCACCAGCAGCTATCTGGTTAGCCACACTATCGGGAAGCAGTTGGATTACGTCTGTCATTGTATCACATTATTCTTGGGAGCCTCACGGCGTTTAACCTCCTTCAATTCCGAACCGGCATTCTTGGGACGCCAATTAAAGATGTCGTCTTTATCCAACGGACGGACATAGTCGAACCATGCATAGCCTGGCAGGAAGTATTTTTCGGGGGGAATCTGCGTCATCGGATACAGCGTTCCCTTGGGTTTTTGCATCCAGATACGCTTCAGCTTGCGATTCTCGAGGAACATCTTCAGCAGAGGGGTCTCGGTATAGTTCAGACCAATCAGCGTACTGTCCGAATCGTCAACAGGATAATAGACTATCAGGACATTGTCAATAGCCTGCGACTCACGGATCTGACCTTTCTCGAAAAAGGCCTTCATCTCCTTGGACGACACCTGGTTGAAATGTACGGTATCGGGCATCTGCTCAACAGAAAAAGCCTGTCCGATGACGTGTGCCCAGTCGATGGTGGAGTCGTTCATATAGACCTTGATCTCCTCACCGAAGAGTTGCTGGTTCACATTCCAGACGATAGGGTCTTTGTACATCGTCATACAGGAGTCCAACGAACTATAGACCATTGAGTCGCATACGGCCTGAACGTCCACTCGATACGCGCGAACCTTGTTATATGCATGGATCTTGCGATAGACCGAATCGGTTTTGTTGTTGAACGTGAAAATTTTAAAGGTGTCGGCATGGATAAACAACGAGTCCTTCTGCGAGAAATCAACGACAACAGCACGTTTCGTGGCCATCGCATAACCCGTGGAGTCGTTGTATTCACAATAGTCGCCCGTGAGCATATTCTTATTGACAGAATCCGTCAATATCACATTGCGGTAGGCATAGTTCGTACCGTCCTGAGCATTGTGATAGACACTATCGCCAATCAGCGTCTTGCCCTGGTCCTTCACCACCGAACGACCGAAGAGTTCGGAATGTTCCGTACGGGTATTGTAATAGCCGTCCTCACTATAGATCTCACTACTGCCCGACAGGATACGGGAGGGACCCACGATATGGGCCGTCGATGTACGGGTATCGTAATACAGCGAGTCGGTGGTCAGAAACATCTTCTGGTCTTTCAGACGCACATCATAGTAGAACATGGCCATCTTGGTATCGGTATGGTACTCACCCCAGTCGCTGGTGAGCGTCGACTTGCCATCGACCAGTTTACCACCTTCGAAAAAGTTACCGAAATTATACAAGCGGTCATAGTCCAACGAGTCGGTATAAAGCGTCGACTTGCGATGTTTAAGAATCACATTACGACGGGCCTGCGCCAATTGGTCGTTACCATCATAATAGGCATAGTCGCTGAACAGCTTCAACGTGTCGCCCTGCAACATCTTCACATGACCCCAAGCCTCAAACGAGTTCGTTTGCTCGTAGAAATGGGCACTGTCGCAATACAGGTTAGCGCCCACATGACGGAAATGCACGTTGCCATGTAACACCTGGGCACCATTGTCCTGATACTGATTGTAATGCAGATTATCGGCATGAACAAGATACACTCGTTTGTCCTCCACCTTGGCAGTCTTCTTGCGGGGAGCACGCTTCTTAGCTGGCGTCATAGCAAATGCCGACAGCAACAAAGCGAAAAGCATGACAAACAACGTAGCCTTTTTCATCCCTCTTACATCTAACTTCTTACCTCTATCTCACCCAGCCTTCATACTCAAACTGGCAGTCGCGATAGCGTTCGTTGATACGCACATAGGTGGACTTGATACGATTGACAACCCACTGATGGAGACGTTCCTGACGGCGCTTCTCCAACACTAGATTCTTCAATATCTGGAAATCTTCGGTAATAGTGGCCTTGTGACCTTCCGTACGACTCTTCAACTTCACAATGGCACAAACGGTCTTACCATTCTTGCTGTTGACCATCTGGAAGGGGGCAGAGATGTCGCCAACCTGCATACCATCTACAATCCTGGCAATCTCGGAAGGCAGTTCGGACATCTTGAAACGGGAGGTGCGCTGACGACCGTCTTCAAGGACATTGACCATCAGACCATTGTTATTTCGCGTGTCCTTATCGTCGGAATAGAATGCTACGCCATCCTCAAAGGTAAAACCTTCGATATCCTGACCGTCCTTGGTCTTGAATACCTTTCTGATAGCCTCGGGAGGTACATTGTCACGAATGGCCGTAGCCACCGTGTCAAGACGGTTGAGGGCATCCTGAACAGCTTTCTCGCTGAGAATCGGTTTACGAAGAATGTGACGTACATTGATCTTATCACCACGCTTGTCAATGAGCTGGATGATATGGAAACCAAACTCTGTCTCCACAATCTTCGACACCTTCTTCGGGTCGGTGAGACCAAAAGCGACATTGGCAAACTCCGGCACCCACTGAGCACGACTGCTATAGCCCAGCTCACCGCCATTACGGGCAGAACCGTCTTCGGAATAGAGGCGTGCCAGCGTCTGAAACGACGTCTCACCACGATTGATACGGTCGGTATATTCGCGAAGCTCTTCTTTCACACGGTTGATTTCTTCCTGTTCCACACGTGGCTGCAAGGAAATAATCTGTACCTCCACCTCGGTAGGGACAAAGGGAATACTATCGAGCGACATGTCCTTGAAATATCGACGTACCTCAGCAGGAGTCACCGTGATATCCTTCACCAGCTTCTGCTGCATACCCTGAACCATCAGACGTTCACGATAGGAGTCACGCAGCTCGGCACGGATCTGACTCAACGTCTTCTTCTGGTATTCCTCCAGCTTCTCACGTGAACCGATGACAGAAATCATGTTATCAATATACTGCTCCACACCCTGCGTAATCTCAGCCTCCGTCACCTCGACACTGTCAATGATGGCCTGGTTGAGGTAAAGCTTCTGAACAGCAATCTGCTCAGGAATGGCACAGTCGGGATCGCCCTTCCAACGCAGACCCTCCTGCTGGCCCTGAATACGCATGGCCTCAACATCAGACTTCAGAATGGCCTCATCTCCAACCACCCAGATGACCTCGTCAACAATAGTGCCAAGAGAATCGGTAGCAAGGGAGTCGTTCTGCGCTTTACCAAATGAAGCTAATGAGACTAATGAAAGGAGTATGACTATAAATCTTTTATTCATGCTTATTGACTGTCTTTAATACTTCTTCGTTGACGGTGACGGCATACTTCTTACGCAAGTCGGCCACCCAGGCACGCTCCATCTCGTCCTGCAGGTCAGTAACGACAAGGGCACGGACATCGGTATAGTCCTGGGGCTTCTTCAACAGCTTACCATAGACGGCATCAATGGGGAAACCCTTGACACTATCCACCTGAACATCCTTGACCTTGAACACCTCACGGTCAATAAGTTTGTTGTCACCCTTCTTGAAAATACCTTTCTCCACACGGATACGGAGAATAGAGTCGTTGTTGAAAGTGCTGCGAAGGGCTTCATTCCAATCATCAAACTTCAGCTTCTTCACACATTTGGCAACAGCCGTGACGTCTGCAGGATCCTTCACATGATAGGCCATGCCCTTATAACGAGGCTCGTCCCAGGCATACTTCTTCTTATGTTTCTTGAAATAGTTGGCCAATGCCTGCTCATCCTTAGCGGCCTTATCCCATACCAACTGGTTGCTGATATCATAGAGCAACAAACCATCATGATACTCCTGAATCAGGTAACGCATCTCAGGATCGACAGCAGAGAGCGAGTCTGCACACTTGTCCAACAGCTGCTCCTTGGTGACAGTATTGCCGGAGGCAGCCACCTGCGCATCCAACTTACGCTCAGCAATGCCGTTACGCATATTCTGCTGTTCCATAAAACGGAAGATATTGTCCTTATGATATTCAAAGGGCTCAAACTGCTTGCGCTCTTTCACAAGCACGATATGCCAACCGTAAGGTGACAGGAACGGTTTGCTCATCTCTCCGGGCTGCAGGGCAAAAGCGGCATCCTCGAACTCCTTCACCATCTGGTTACGGGCAAACCATCCCAAAACACCACCACGACGAGCGGAACCGGGATCTTGCGACACCTGCTTGGCCAAAGCCTCAAAGTCTGCACCAGCCTGCAAAGCGGCATAGACAGAGTCGATACGACGCTTGGCCTCCTGCTGCTCTGCATCAGAAGCCTTCTGGGCAATACGTAACAGGATATGACTGCCATTCACCAAACCATCTGGACCGATATTCTCGTTCGTCTGGTCATAGATACGATGTGCCTCAGCCAACATATCATCGTCGGTCACCAAAACAGGACGGATCTGCTGGTCACGATACTGGGCAAATTCCTGACGGAAAGACGTCGTGGTATCCAGACGGGCGTCAAGGGCAGCCTTGACCTTTAACTTGTAGTTGACAAAGAGTTCGACATACTCGTCGACGGTCTTCTTGTCAATGACACCGTCAGTATTGTTCTTATTGTAGGAATACTCAAACTCAGAACGGGGTACGTCAACACCTGCCACCGTCATGATGATAGGGTCGCTCTGCTGTGCCTGGACGGCTGCACTCATGAGGCAACCTATCGCAATCAATTTCAGTTTCATTTGTCTTATTCGTGTAATTCGTTAAATTCGTGGTTAAAATCAATCGTTGGGTCTCGAATAGTTAGGAGCCTCACTGGTAATCGTGATGTCGTGCGGATGACTCTCGTTGACACCGGCATTGGTAATACGGGTGAACTTCGCCTCATGCAACTTCTCGATGGTAGCGGCACCACAGTAACCCATACCGGAACGCAATCCGCCGACCATCTGATAGATGACTTCCTGCACCGTTCCTTTGTAAGGCACACGACCGGCAATACCCTCTGGAACGAGTTTCTTGACGTCCTTCGTATCGGCCTGGAAATAGCGGTCCTTCGAGCCGTGTTCCATAGCCTCCAGCGAACCCATGCCACGATAGCTCTTAAACTTACGACCATTATAGATGATGGTGTCACCAGGACTCTCTTCGGTACCTGCTACCAGTGAACCAACCATCACACACGAACCACCGGCAGCAATGGCCTTGACGATATCACCGGAGTAGCGCAGACCACCATCGGCAATCAAGGGCACATCGGTATCCTTCAAGGCACTGTAGACATCATAGACGGCACTGAGCTGGGGAACACCCACACCAGCCACGACACGCGTGGTACAGATACTACCCGGACCGATACCGACCTTTACGGCATCGGCACCATTGTCCGCCAACATCTTGGCAGCAGCGCCCGTGGCAATATTTCCTACCACGATATCAATATTGGGGAATGAAACCTTGGCCTCACGGAGCTTCTCGATAACGCCTTTGGAATGCCCATGGGCAGTATCAATGACGATAGCGTCGACACCGGCATTGACCAAAGCCTGCATACGCTCCAAAGTATCCGTCGTCACTCCGACACCGGCGGCAACGCGCAGACGACCCTTCTCATCCTTACAGGCCATCGGCTTATCCTTAGCCTTCGTGATATCCTTATAGGTAATCAGACCAATCAGATGATTGTCCTTATCTACTACAGGGAGTTTCTCAATCTTGTTTTCCTGCAGAATCTGGGCAGCAGCTGTCAGGTCGGTCTGCTGATGAGTGGTCACAAGATTCTCCTTCGACATAATCTCCTCTACGGGACGATCCAGACGACGCTCGAAACGCAAGTCACGATTGGTGACAATACCTACCAGATGCTTTTCGGCGTCAACAACGGGAATACCGCCGATATGATACTCCGACATAATATCAAGTGCCTGAGCCACCGTACTTCCCAGAGGAATGGTGATTGGGTCATAGATCATACCGTTCTCTGCACGCTTCACGATAGCAACCTCACGGGCCTGGTTCTCTATCGACATATTCTTATGTATCACACCGATACCTCCCTCACGGGCAATGGCAATAGCCATCTGACTCTCGGTAACCGTATCCATAGCTGCCGTCACAAAAGGCACGTTCAGCTCGATGTTACGCGAGAAATGGGTTCGCAACTCTACCATCTTGGGCAGCACTTCCGAATAAGCCGGAATCAATAGGACGTCGTCGAATGTCAAACCGTCCATCACAATCTTGTCGTCAATAAATGATGCCATATTTTATATAACTTTTTAACTCTTACTTCTTACCTCTCACCTCTTACTTCTCACCTCTTACTTCTCACCTCTCCTAGTTCGCCATATCACTGATAAACTTGATGCGCACCAGTCGGATTTCCTCTTCCGTACATTCGCCACCAAGCTCGTTGATGGCATCCTCCAAAGAGTCGCTCTCGCTGTCGGCAAAATAGTCGTAGATGTCATCCACATGGTCTTCGTCCATCACCTCTTCAAGGAAATAGTCGATATTAAGCTTCGTACCGCTATAGACGATGGCTTCCACCTCATCCAACAGTTCCTCAAACTCCAAGCCCTGCGCGGTGGCAATATCGTCAAGGGCTATCTGACGGTCAATGGCCTGAATAATCTTCACCTTCAGGATAGACTTCTTGGCCACCGTGCGCACACGCATATCGGCCTGACGCTCGATATCGTTCTCCTCGCAATAGCGCTTGATAAGGTCAACAAACTCCTTGGCATAGGGCTGGCGGACCTTGCCTTCACCGACACCCTGGATATTCTTCAACTCCTCCAACGTCACAGGATAGTCGGTAGCCATCTGTTCTATCGAGACATCCTGGAAGATGACATAGGGAGGACGCTCCAACTTACGACTCACCTTCTTACGCAGGTCTTTCAACATGGCACTGAGCGTCTCGTCAAGGGCACTGATGCCTGCCTCATGATCGGACGAAGGATCATAGTCCTCATTGAACTCATTATCCTCGACTATCATAAACGATACGGGGTTCTTCAGGAACTTCTTACCCGCGGAAGTCAACTTCAGAAGACCGTAGTTCTCGACGTCCTTCTTCAGATAACCTGCAATCAATGCCTGACGGATGACAGGATTCACCAACTTGTGTTCCATATCCTCACCGGCACCGAAGAGATCGTGGTTCTGATGCTTATGGGCAAGAATTTCTTCGGTCTCCTTGCCAATGACAAAGTCGACGATATAGTCGGAACGGAAATTCTCCTTCAATGCATGGATGGTATTCAACACCAGCACCAGCATATCCTTGGCCTCCTGCTTGGTCTTGGGATGCAGACAGTTGTCGCAATTATGGCAGTTTTCCTGCGTATACTCCTCACCGAAATAGTGCAGCAGCATCTTTCTGCGACAGACGCTCGTCTCGGCATAGGCTGCGGTCTCGGCCAACAACTGACGACCGATGTCCTGCTCGGCAACGGGTTTACCCTCCATGAACTTATCGAGTTTCTGCAGGTCCTTCTGGGCGTAGAACGTGATACACATGCCCTCACCGCCGTCACGACCGGCACGGCCCGTCTCCTGATAGTAGCCTTCCAGCGACTTGGGGATATCATAATGGATGACGAAACGCACATCGGGTTTGTCGATACCCATACCGAAGGCGATGGTGGCCACAATGACGTCAATCTCCTCCATCAGGAAGTCATCCTGGGTCTGTGAACGGAGCACCGACTCCAGACCG
Organism: uncultured Prevotellaceae bacterium; assembly: GCA_902800245.1. Taxonomy (GTDB): domain Bacteria; phylum Bacteroidota; class Bacteroidia; order Bacteroidales; family Bacteroidaceae; genus Prevotella. The sequence continues at coordinate 21,399 of CADCDY010000004.1, read as the reverse complement.
GCATGATAGGGAGCGGCCTTGATGTCGTTGGCCTTCAGAATCTCTGCCAACTCTTCCACCTTCTTACGCGACAGACAGTAGATGATACCGCTCTTGCCGGGATGCTGCTTGATGAACTTGATGATGTCCTTATCAACATTCTGCGTCTTCGGACGTACCTCGTAATACAGGTTCGGACGGTTGAACGAACTCTTGAACTCCTTGGCATCCATGATACCCAGATTCTTCTTGATATCCGTACGGACCTTATCCGTTGCCGTAGCCGTCAGGGCAATGATGGGTGCCTCACCGATTTCATTGATGATAGGACGGATGCGACGATACTCCGGACGGAAGTCATGACCCCACTCCGAGATACAATGGGCCTCATCAATGGCGTAGAACGAGATCTTCGCCTGCTTCAGGAATTCCACATTCTCGTCCTTGGTCAACGACTCGGGAGCCACATAGAGCAGCTTGGTCTTACCATCCAGGATATCGGCCTTCACCTGATCGATAGCCGACTTGTTCAGCGACGAGTTCAGGTAATGGGCCGTGCCTTCGTCACTCATCGAACTGATAACGTCCACCTGATTCTTCATCAGGGCTATCAACGGCGAGATGACAATAGCCGTACCGTCCATTAATAGCGAGGGCAACTGGTAGCAGAGCGACTTACCGCCGCCCGTCGGCATCAACACGAAGGTATCCTTGCCGTCCAACACATTTTGTATGATCGCTTCCTGATCGCCCTTGAATTTGTCGAAGCCGAAATACTTCTTCAGCGCTTCTGTCAGATTTTGTTTCTTTTTTGCCATAGACTTTCTAAGTGTTATTGTAGATGCGACTTGTCGAGCTGCTCCTGAGCATACTCTTTCGTCACGTCAAAGGATTTCACTCGTTTGGAGGGTATCTCAAACATTGCCTCCATCATAATATTCTCCACAATGGAGCGTAGTCCGCGAGCACCGAGCTTATACTCCACAGCCTTATCGACGATGAGTTTCAGAGCCTCAGGGGTGAAGGTAAGCTTGATACCATCCATCTCAAACAGCTTCTCATACTGCTTCACGATGGAGTTCTTAGGCTCTGTCAATATCTTCGTCAAAGCGTCGCGGTCCAGAGGATTCAGATAGGTCAGCACAGGCAGTCGACCGATGATCTCAGGAATCAGTCCGAACGACTTCAAATCCTGAGGGACGATATACTGCATCAGGTTTTCCTTATCTATCTTTCGCACGTTCTGCACTGAGTTATAACCTACCGTATGGGTATTCATGCGCTGGGCTATCTTACGCTCAATGCCATCGAAGGCACCACCGCAGATAAACAGGATGTTACGGGTATCCACACCGATATACTCCTGATCGGGATGCTTGCGGCCACCCTTGGGCGGCACATTGACGGTAGTTCCCTCCAACAGTTTCAACAGTCCCTGCTGTACACCCTCGCCACTGACGTCACGGGTGATGGAGGGATTGTCCGACTTGCGGGCTATCTTGTCAATCTCGTCGATGAAGACAATACCACGCTGCGTAGCCTCCACATTATAGTCGGCAACCTGCAACAGACGGGTCAGAATGCTCTCTACATCCTCACCGACATAGCCGGCCTCCGTAAACACGGTGGCATCGACAATGGTAAACGGCACATCCAGCAGTTTGGCAATGGTTCGCGCCAACAGCGTCTTGCCAGTACCCGTCGAACCAACCATGATGACGTTCGATTTCTCGATTTCCACACCTTCGTCGCTGTCGGGCTGCTGCAAACGCTTATAGTGGTTGTAGACGGCAACAGAAAGGTATCTCTTGGCTTCATCCTGACCGATGATATACTGATCCAGATAGGCCTTGATTTCCTTGGGCTTGGGCACGTTCAGCTTCTTGCCGCTATTGGCTTTCTTCTTGGCATCTGGTCCATAGCCGTTGGCAGTAGCCACCTGATAGGCCTGAACGGCACAATCCTCACAGATTGCCCCGTCGATACCCGTAATCAGAAGTTTTACGTCACGGTCGCTACGTCCACAGAAATTACATTTCTTTGCCATTATTTCTTCTTCAACACTTGATCAATCATACCATATTCCTTGGCCTCCTCTGCCGTCATCCAGTAGTTACGGTCAGAGTCGTTCCACACCTTGTCATAAGGGGTGTGCGAATGTTCGGAGATGATGGTATAGAGTTCTTTCTTGAACTTCATAATCTCCTTGGCCTCAATCTCGATATCCGAAGCCTGACCCTGCACGCCACCTAACGGCTGGTGAATCATCACACGACTGTGAGGCAGTGCCGAACGCTTGCCTTCCGTACCTGCTACGAGCAGCACAGCGGCCATCGAGGCTGCCATACCGGTACAGATGGTAGCCACGTCGCTGGAGATAAACTGCATGGTGTCATAGATGCCGAGACCTGCCGTCACGCTGCCGCCAGGGGAATTCAGGTAGATGCTGATGTCCTTACCCGAATCCACAGAGTCCAGATACAACAGCTGGGCCTGCAGGGTATTGGCGGTATAGTCGTCAATCTGTGTGCCGAGGAAGATGATGCGGTCCATCATCAGTCGTGAGAAGACATCCATCTGGGTGACATTCAACTGGCGCTCCTCCAGAATATAGGGGTTCAGATACTGTGCCTGTGCACTCATCACTTCGTCGAGTACGAGACCGTTAATTCCAAGATGCTTGGTAGCATATTTTCTAAAATCATTGTTCATATATTCTTTCTTTTAATTTTCATTATTTTATGACAAAAAGCAGGGGTCTGCCTGCCTTTTTCGCGAAAAGTAGATACAAAATTACAAAAAAAAGTCGGAACGCAAAGCATTCCGACCTATTTTTTTGGTTAAAGAAATATAAAGAGGTTTTCTTTTAACGTTTTTTCCTTTTTATCTTCTTACTTTTTACTTTTCTTGAAGCATCTTCTGGAAGTCCTCCAAAGTGATGTCTTTTTCGTCGAGCTTCACCACACCCTTCAGGGCGGCGGTCAGCTTCACGTCAACAGCACGGTCAACGAGGCCGTCAACATTCTCACGCTTCTTCAACATCTCCTGAGCGTAGTTGTCCAGATACTCGTCGGGAACATTGCTCATACCGTACTGGGCAAACTGTGCACGGGCGGCCTCCTTGGCAACCTGCTTCAGGTCGTCTTCCTCAACCTTGATGCCCTGAGCGGCAACAAGCTGCTCCTTGATGAGGTGCCAGCCTAACTCCTTGATACTCAGCTCGAAGTTCTTCTCCACATACTCCTGAGCATCCTTGCGGTCTTTGTTGTTCTGAATCATCACGCGCTTCAGGATAGCCTCGGGGAACTCCAGCTTGCCAACCTTCTTCTCCATGTGGGCACGAACGTCCTGCAGAAACTTATAGTCTGCGTCAGCCTTGAACTGCTGACTGATCTGGTCGGCAATCTTCTGACGGAACTCCTTCTCGCTCTTCACTGTACCCTCACCGAAGGTCTGGTCGAACAGTGCCTGGTTCACCTCAGCCTTCACGAAACGGCTAATCTCTGTAATCTGGAAAGTGAAGTCACCCTCGTGGTCTTTCACCTCTTCCTTCTGAATCTTCAGCAGGCTCGATACCTCAACGTCACTCTCAGGATAGGCCTTGCGGGGATTCCACGTGATGATGTCACCCAGCTTACAACCGTCAAACAGCTTCTTCTGGTCGTCCACCTTCATATACTGGGGCATCAGCACGGCGTCGGCAACCTCAATGCTACCGTTCACCTCGCGCAGGTCACCCTTCAGCATGTCACGCTGCTCGGCATCAAACTGCTCAACTTTCTCATACTGACCGGCACGGCTCTGATACATCTCCACCTGCTGGTCGATGAGCTTGTCGTCAACGGTGATGTTATAGAAAGGAACCTTGTCCTTACCACTCAACTTAGCCTCAAACTCAGGGGCTACGGCAATGTCGAACTTAAATGTCAGGGGCTGGTCGCTCTCGAAGTCGAGGGCTTCCTGCTGCTCGCTGGGGAGGGGCTCACCCAACATCTGAATCTTGTTCTCACGAACATATTCGTACAGCTTCTCGCCTAACAGCTTGTTCACGGCGTCCACCTTCACACTGGTACCGAACTGACGCTTGATCATGCCCATCGGGGCCTGACCAGGACGGAATCCGGGAATGTTGGCGCGCTTACGATAGTCTTTCAGGGTCTTCTCGACCTCAGGCTGATAGTCAGCCGACTCCAATGTAATGGTCATCAAACCATTGATCTTGTCAGGAGCTTCAAATGTAATATTCATCTCTTTTTTATACCTTATTTAATAATATACATGCGTTTTGAGCGTGCAAAGGTACAAAGAAAAGTGAAGAATGAAGAATGAAGAGTGAAGAATTTGCTTCCGCCTTGTTATTTTTTAACGTTTCACTCTCGATTCTTCACTCTCCATCCTTCATTTTTCACGCTTCACGGCGCCAGCCGATTCTTCACTCTTCATTCTTCACTCTTCACTATCTTCTTCCTTGCGCTGTTCCTCCAATGCCGAGAAGTCTTTCTGCCTCAACACAAACGACTCCGTCAGGTAGTTTTTCCTCACTATCGGGTTGGCGGCCAACTCTTCCGGCGACCCGTGGAACAAGATGCGACCTTCGAACAACAGATAGGCGCGGTCGGTGATACACAGCGTATCTTCCACGTTATGGTCGGTAATCAGAATACCGATATTTTTGTCCTTCAGCTTCCACACAATAAACTGGATGTCCTCAACGGCAATGGGGTCCACACCGGCAAACGGCTCGTCGAGCATGATGAATTTCGGCTCAATGGCCAGACAGCGCGCTATCTCCGTCCTACGGCGCTCACCACCCGACAGGCGGTCACCGGTATTCTTGCGCACCTTCTGCAGACGGAACTCCTTGATCAGGCTCTCCAACTTCTCCAACTGGTAGTCGCGGGGCTTGCCAGTCATCTCCAACACCGACAGGATATTGTCCTCGACCGTCATCTTACGGAACACCGACGCCTCCTGTGCCAGATAGCCGATACCGGCACGGGCACGCTTATACACGGGATATGTCGTCACGTCCTCGTCGCCCAGAAAGATATGTCCTTTATTGGGCACTATCAGTCCCGTCGTCATATAGAACGACGTCGTCTTACCGGCACCGTTAGGGCCCAGCAGACCGACAATCTCGCCCTGCTTCACGTCGAACGACACGTCATTCACCACCGTACGCTTGCCGTAAATCTTCACCAGCCCCTCCGTACGCAGCACCATGTGCTCCTGTTCCTGCATATTACTCGTTTCTTCCATATCGCCTGCAAAGATAGTGCAAATCGAGCGAAATACAAAGAAAAAAACGTTTTTTTTCTTTTATTTCCGAGATGCAGCCTATCTTCACCAAAGGTGAAAGTTACGAATAAGCGAGCAAAGAACCAAAGGAAAACTCATTTTTCTTTGGTTCTTTCAAGCGAGAGTAACTTCTCGCGAAGCGAAAAGTTAGTGCAAATCGAGCGAAAAGGTAGCGCAAATCGCTACTATTTCGCTACCTTCTTACCATTATTGATGTACACTCCCTTTGCTGAGGGCTTGCCACTGAGCATACGGCCCTGGAGGTCGAAGTAGCGGCTGGTGCCGTCGGCTTCGATGGTCTTTATGGTGGGCTGTATACCAGTAGGAGTAATCACTGGTGTGGGGATGTCGGCCTCGTAGAGTATGTTGAGGGCGTCTGGCACACTGCCATCACCTACGTTGGCTACGCCAGCATTACTGAACAAGGTGCGGTAGGCTTTCGGATTTTGGTTGGCTTGAGCTCGGTTATCGAGTCGTCTTGCCCCCTCAGTAAAATAGGCCCGGTAGTATCCGCGGAAAGCATTGAGCTTGGCATCGGGGTTATCATCAGGCGTGAAAAGTGCCCATGAACCGTCTTCGAGCAGACAGAACATATTCATGCCGTCGGCCTCTTGGGCGGTGATGCTACTGAAGTTGCCTATCCACTGACCCACATCCACATTATCGCCATTGAAGAACCATTCCTCGTAGTCGTTCACGGCAGTGATATTAGTGTCATTAATGGGTTCTGCCGTCATTGCCACGTTATACGCATTCAGGCTGACGTCACCCTTGTCTACTACAGCCAAGTATGCCTTGCCTGCCTCAGCCACATTGGCCACCTCAGTAAATACAAACTGCTTGTAGTAGGCATCGACGAACGAGAGTTGGTAGAATTTCACCTTGCCCGGCTCCACGAGTTCACCAAAGCGGAATTCGTAAGGCAGACAGAGGGTATAAGCCTTAGGCGTCCATTGACCATAGCCGTTGTTTACGGCAGAAAGCACACGGTCATAGTACACGTTCACCTTCTGATCCTTGAAGTGCTCTATCAGCTCAGCATTCTGAGCATCGAATGCAGGATCATCACTCAACGTTGCGCCCTGCATAGGCTTCAGGAAGCCGACAAAGTCGTCGACCGATACCGAACTGCCCGTGAACTTCAGTTGATAAACGCCCGAAAGCGGTGCAATGAAATAGATGGAATCGGCAGTGATATAGGTATTCTGGTAGGTCCAGTCGGCATCACCTTCGCACTTGTAGAACAAGTTGAGCCAACCACTGCTGATGTCGGCATAGAAGCGCAACACGTCGCCCTGCTTGGCTTGCAGACTTGGGGTGATGAGTTCATAGGCGTCGCTGTCGGTATGGGGAGCCCACGACTTCTCGCCACTGCCCATACCCATCATAGCCATCATATCCATACCACCGCCCTTGATAATCTTCCAACCGGTGGTGCTCCAACCAATAGGTAGGTCAGGGGTATCGCCTTCCTCGACCTCGAACTCCTGCTCAAAGTCTTCCGACCAGGCATTCTCGTAGGTGACATAGGCCGATAGGTAAATCATCTGCGTAGCTATCTGGCAGTTTGTCGCTGTCAGCACAAGTGCAGCCTGATGGGCACCCAAAGCCTCAGCGTTATAATTAAAGGTCACGTCAATGGTGGCCGACTCGCCTGCAGCAATGGTAAACACCTGCTGACTCAGCGTGTAGAACGTAGGATCGCTCGACATGGCATAAATCTGCAATGTCGACGTACCCGTATTGATGAGTTGGAAGGTCTTGGTAACGTTGCCACGACAAACGCCGTAGTTCACCGTCTGCACGGCACGTCCATTATGGCGCACCAGCAAGTCGGGAGCGTCCATTCTGATGAAACCACCGGCAATACTGTCGATGCAAAGGCTGTCGCCAGAGACAAAGCGGAAACGGTAGTCGCCTGCCGGGAGCCCGGCAATCCATTTCGTGTGGTACAACGTGTCCTTCAGTTCGTAGGCATCCACCTTCTCCCACTGATTGCTACCGTAAATGGACTTCTCGATGGTCACAGCAGCCTGTGGGTCGATGATGGGACCCTTGTAACTGCCGTCGCCATTCTTCAGCGAGAATATCACGGCATTGCTCGCATTCTTAATGGTCAACGGGGGCGTCATAAACCAGTCGCTGGCACCACCGCCGCCAAAGATGGCAGCCATAGCCGCCATGCGTCCGGAGTTCCTCAACCGTATCGACGAGATCATCACCTTCACGCCGCTCACGAAGGAACAGATTGCCGACGTCGTACGTCTGCAGATGAAACGCGTGACCGACATGCTCGAACCGCAGGGCATCCGCCTCGAATGCACGCCGCAGGCCATTGCCTTCTTGGCAGAGGAGGGTTACGACCCCGACTTCGGAGCCCGTCCCGTCAAGCGAGCCATCCAGCAGTTCGTACTCAACGACCTGTCGAAGAAGCTCCTTGCCGATGAAATCGACCGCGACAAGCCCATCATCATCGACGATTTCGGCAACGGCTTGGTATTCAGGAATTAGTATAAGCTATTCGAAGGACATCTCAGGAGCCAGCAGTATGTCGAAATCGTCCACAGAATCTTCGTACAAGAACTGGGATGCTGTCAACAACTGCTTGGCTTTTAACTCTATGACCTCCAATTGGGGCTGTATATATTCTTTTTTCATCATTGAATCTCGATTTTAATAGTAACAATTAATTTTGTCGATTTGGCAATTGCGTCATTTAACGAGAACGGTCTTGCCATTCACAATATACAGTCCATTGGAGGGCTTAGTCACGCGACGTCCCTGTAGGTCGTACCATCTATCGGCATTATCTGCGCTGACGTCTTTGACACCTCTAACTTCTGTCACATCACCAAAGGCAAAGGAAAGGAATGCAGGAGCTCCGGAAGTACCTGAAGGTGCGGGCAGATAAACACGTCCTGCGCCCAGTTTACCACCCATCCATTTGTAGAAGGCCGGTCCCTGACTACCGTTGGCCAGCACATAAACGCCATTGTCTGTACCATTGTCACTAACCTCTAGGAGGTTCTTGGCAGGCTCTGCAACAGTTTCTGCAGCCCTGCTCAGCGTATAGTCACCGGCAGCCTCGCTCTTGAGCAAATAAGGCTCGCCACCTTTCAGACTGGTCACCTCTTCCAGCGTCACCGTGTTATTGTCCACTACAGTCGCCACATAACCCGTCACACCTGTGGGCAGGGTAACGTCGTAGAAACTGACTATCGTAGCCCACAAAGCGTCTGTGATTGTAACATCATACTGGTCGGCCTGTATCATTTTATACAGGCGGGGCAGCGTGGCTTTGTCGTTATCGGGTTCGTAGCCACCGAACGAGGTCGACATCGTACCTTTCTCATATCGGATGACGTTCTTGGCTTTGACTGGATTGCCATCTTTCTCGCGGTCGGCAAAGTTAAACTGTATCTTCACACTATCGTTCTTTTCCGGCAAGAAAGTGAACGCCACCTGACAACTGTCACCAATGGCCGTATACGTACCTGTCTTCAGCGAGGCACCGCTGCTACCCATGCCGGGAATCATGCTGTTGCCACCACCGTCTGTATCAGAAATGTATAGATATGTCATATTGCCGTCAGCCGTCTTTCCGGTCTGCAGACGCCATTTATCATCATCCTTTTCCAGTGTCAACAACTGCGTATCATCGGGTATCTCTGTTATCTTGCCGTCATCGTTGATGGTGATATTCTTGGCATTACTGCCACCACCGAACATACCCATCATGCCGCCACTCGAACCGCTACTTTTAACCAATACCTTGCTCTTTTCGTCGATAGTGGCTACGATAATCAGCTTGTCACCGGAAGACAACAGACTGGCATCGGTCACCAATTCATAGTTGCCCACCATAGAGCCAGCAGCAGGCAGTTCACGGTCTCTCACGTCGACGATGAACTTACGCCGCATCTTAATGGTGTCACCTTCGGCCAGCAATACGGGAGCCTTTACAGTAATAGTGATGATGCCCTCCTTCTTGGGAGTCAGCAGGCTGTCAGTACCGTTCACCACCCAGTCGGCCACTTCCTTGTCGCTGGGATTCAATGTAGTCTCTGCCTTAATCTGCGTGCCTCCAAACGTCTTGGTGATACTATAGAGGTCATCAGGGGCTTTTGCCTGCTGGAAATACAGGATGATATCCTTGGTGATGAGATTGCGTTCGTGCTCTTGCATATAGTTGACACGCGGCATCTTCACGGACTTCTTCTTTTCCTGATTGTTACCATTGCCACCCATGCCGCCCATCATTGACATCATGTCGTTGTCCTCAGAATACTCCAACGGGCCGTACACTGTCACCTCGTCGCCAACGCTGAGCGAGTCTTCGGTGATGTCGACAAGCTGTAGTCCGCGTCCGTTAATGATCGACAGCGAGTCGCGGTCCACGCCGTTGGCACTGATGGCGTATGTCACGGTGCCCGGTTCCTGCTCACCCATGAACATAGACAGCATCGAGCTCATGTCGAAGCCTTCCATACCTTCCATACCTTCCATGCCTTCCATCATGCCAGACATCATCTCCATCATGTCCTCCATGCCTTCCATGCCGGCCATAGCTCCGCCAACACTCGACACAATGCCCTTAACGAAGTAACAGACACCGTTGGCAGCCTCCTCGGCATGGTCTTCCTTCGCATAGGCAATGGCCTCAGCTACAGTGAAGGGATTATTTCGTCCGCCAGCACCCTCGCTGTCGTCGATGCGTAACACATAACTCGTCAGGTAATCATCGCAAGTGGCTGTTGCCTTCACATAGGCATAGATGCGAACTGTGCCACGCTTCTTCAGCGTCACAGCACCTGTTTTATCATCCACCTCGGCCAGGTCAGTATTCCCACTATAATAAATAATGTCACCACCCTCTGCAACGGTAGCCACAGGAGATTCGAAATCACCAGCATGCCGGACATCTGCCTCGTAGTCGTGCTTCGGGAAAGTCAGCGTCGGGTCGGGTAACGAGGTCACCACCTTCTTGAAAAAAGCCATCTTCGTGGCGGCAATGTCGCTGCTGACTTCACCTTCTGCATCTGCCGCCAGTTCCCACGTGTTGCCACCCATCATGGCCATGATGCCACTGGCAGCCTTCATACCGACGTGATAGTCTGTATAGATATTCTCGTCGGTCTGTATCTTCATGTGAAACAGTCCTTTGTCTATATCGAAATTCCTTTTCGATGCATTATCTTCGCTGACAAAGCCCACACGCAGGTTCTGGTCAGAATTGAACATATACCGCGTCTTGCTTTCCTCGTTCAGGAAATACAACGAGTATTGGGTGTCACTAGGACGTTTCATCGTCCATACGATGGTGTCGGCCACTTCACTGCTGATGCGGTCCAACTCTTCCTTCAGTGTCACCTTTGCGGCAGAAGGCGACTCCTTACTGACGGTGTTGTTTTCTTCGTACTTCGGATTGTTCGTCATGGCAGTTGAGGATGTCAAATCCACTACGACCACCACATCGTCGGCTTTCAGCGAGGCAGGGTCTTCCACGATTTTCCACTTGGTAAATTCTTGAGCCTGAATACTGCACACTCCTATGAGCAGGAGCAACACAGAAAAGAGTAAATTCTTTTTTATCATTGTTGTTTTGTGTTAGGTATAATGTTTAAATTGCCACAAAAGTACTGCATTCCCCACATTCATACACTAACAATTTAGGTTTTTTTTATGGCAAAATGTCGCATTCCCCTTGGATAATCCAAAAAAAGCAGTACTTTTGTGGGCGATAGTGCTTCCCCACATGCTAAACAAAGACGTAATATGGCATTGATACCATCCAAAGAGCTGCTCATAGAAGAAGTCGAACACTCCGGCATCCTGATTGTGCGTGAGATGCACCGTTTCTTCAATCTCAACGAAGATTTCGTCTTCCCACACATCATCCTCACCCTGTGTCTGAGCGGCAGCGCGCGGGCAAAATATGACATGCGAGTCATCACCCACCGCAAAAACGACCTCGCTTTCATCATGCCAGGCCACGTCATGCACCCCATGGATTGCACCGACGACTTCACCTACGCACTGTTCTTCATCTCACCGAAGATGTTCGACGACCTCCGTTTCCACACTTTCAGCCACGACTACGAGAAATTCAACTACGCACCCGTCTGTTCGCTCACCGACGAACAAGCCGCCCACCTGCTGACCATCGTCGACCAGCTCATCGTCATTGCCAACCACACCGACGAAGAACTGCCACACCGCTATCAGGCCCTGTTGGCGCAGCTCGCCGTAGGCTTTGAGTTCCTCAATTACTACCGCCGCGAACAGGACAGGCAATGGTCAGAGAATCGCCATGCAGAATTCTTCAACCGCTTCTGCGATTTGGTGGTAAAACACTATCGGGAGTCGCGAGAGGTCAAATACTACGCCAGCCTGATGAACATAACCCCCAAGCACCTCAGCAAGGTCATCCGCGCAGCTACTGGCGGTCTCTCGCCGGGACAGTGGATAGAGCAGTACGTGACGGCACAGGCCAAGCGGCTCATTGAAGCCCGCGCCACGCCGACGCTTCAGGAAACGGCCTACATGCTCGGCTTTTCCGAACCCACCGCCTTCTACCGCTTTTTCAAGCGCGTCACCGGCATGACCGCTAAACAATACCGCAGAAAGACATCCACCCCCTGAGGGATCGCCAGCGAAGGTAGTGCAAATCGAGCGAAATACAAAGAAATAAAGGTGAAAGATACGAATAAGCGAGCTAAACACAAAAAATTATCGCAATTTATTAAATTTCCTGCTGAGATAGTCTTTTCTTTCAGAAAAAAATAGTATCTTTGCACAAGTATTCCCATCATCTTATCATATAGGCTCCATGTAGGCGCTGCGTACTTCCTCCATCGTTGATCGGTACTCCAACTACCGAAACTCTACCGAAACTCAATGGGAGAGACCTCGGAGAAGCCCTATAGCTGCCCCAGAGCAACATGCTACCAACGACGGCACAAGGATAAAGATACAACGGTACAATTTAGAACAACAAAATAAAGAGATTATGGCAATAGTTACTGAAGGCCCTTTGAAGGACGTGACGGGTCATATGGGCGGTTTGACATTCTACAAGAAGAACGATAAGACAATCATGCGCCAGACACATATCATTCAACCGCATCGGCTCTCGCGCACGCAATTGGCGTTGCGCGAGAGGATTGCCCACAACAACATCCTCTGGCGCATACTCAAGGCCACCGACCATACTCATTTCGAGGGTGGCGTGGATGCCTACCGCCGTTTCATGTCGGTCAACAGACTCTCGCCATCGGTCTATCTCACCAAAGGTCAGGTAAGCAACAACACCTCACTACTCCTACCCAACATGGCTGTGAGTAGTGGACCACTGACTCCCATCAGCTATCAGTTTGGCGAGGTGGACGGACAGCCAGCATTGCTCACCGACCTTACGCCCAAGGACATTCGTAAGGGCGAATATCTGTTCTACGTCGTGCGACAGGAGGTCATACCCTGGCAAGGCGGGGAATACCTGCCACAGGTTCAAATCTCCGTTGAGGCTGTCACGCCGGACATGTTTACCGTCGTACCATCAACACTCCTCACACTACGCCAAAGCACAAACGGCTGCTTAGCACTCGTGGACGACCGCTTTGACGACCCCATGCTGGGCTTCGGACTGGTTCATGTCATCAATGGCCATGTCTCGACACAGCACGTCATCACCCGTTGCACCTACTATGAGCGTTACACCACCGAAGAGGCCCTGCAGGCCGCGGCAAAAAGCTACAAAGGATTGACAGGCGAAGAATAATAATAGCAAGAATAATAACATAAGATGATCATGATGAACTTAAATCTGACTACGACAATTAATTTTGACCACATCGTGGACCGCGAATTGCGACGCGACGTGATTGGGCTGTGCCGCAAGACGGGCAAGCCCGTGCTGAAGCTATCGACAAAGGACTATGTGGACAACGGACTGCAACACTACGTGGAGGAGTACGGCTCGGCAGGACTGGTGAACATAGCAGTATTCAACATCCTGCAGCATACCATCACCGGATGGCCGGGAGGCAAGCCCAACGCGGACGACTCGACTCGACCGGAACGGGCACTGCCCTACCCCAAGCGCGTCATCGTGTTTTCGCCACATCCCGACGACGACGTGATATCGATGGGCGGCACCATCCGACGGCTGATGCAACAGCAGCACGACGTACACATAGCCTACGAGACGTCGGGAAACATTGCCGTGGCGGACGAGGAGGTAAGGCTGTATATGCATTTCATCCGGGCCTTCAACGAGCTGTTTGCCAACGGCAGCGACGAGATCGTGAAGCACTACAGCAAGAGCGTGCTGGAATTTCTGAAACGGAAGGAGGAGGGCGACCTGGACAATCGCGACGTGTTGGCTATCAAGGGACTTATCCGTCGTGGCGAGGCGCGCAACGCCTGTGGGTACAACGGTATCAAGAAAGACCACATCCACTTCCTTGACTTGCCGTTCTACGAGAGTGGCAAAATAGAAAAACTGCCCCTGGCGGAACGGGACGTAAGAATTATCGAGGAATTGCTGCAACAGATACAGCCGCACCAGATTTACGTGGCGGCCGACTTAGCAGACCCGCACGGGACACACCGCACATGTACCGACGCCGTGCTGGCGGCCATCGACGAGGAGAAGAAGGCGGGAGCGGAATGGCTCAGCGACTGTCGCGTATGGATGTACCGCGGAGCGTGGGCGGAATGGGAGATAGAGGATATCGAGATGTGTGTGCCGATGAGTCCGGAGGAGCTGCACGAGAAGCGTAACGCTATCCTGCGCCACCAGAGTCAGATGGAGGGGGCACCATTCCTCGGCAACGACGACAGGCTGTTCTGGCAACGTGCCGAAGACCGCAACCGCGCCACCGCCAAGCAATACGACGATTTGGGACTGGCGTGCTATGAAGCCATGGAGGCCTTCGTGGAATACAAATTCTAAGCTGTTTTGACCTTTTTCACCACTGCGACGTAGGTCAGCAGGACGACATTCATCATCAGCGCATAAATGATGGCGGGAACGGCCATCACATCATTGTTGAAGACGAAGGGACTGCTGGCGACGGTAATGGCCTGCGCAGCATTCTGCATGCCTATCTCGATGATGATGGTGCGCTGTTCGCGTCCGTTGAGGCGCATGAACCACGAGAGCAGGACGCCTCCGCCCATGGACAACAGGATGAGGACGGTGACAGAGAGTCCGAGCTGGGGAAATTCGCGGATGATGATGTCGCGATTCTGGATGAAGAACACCGTTGCCAAGAGGATGAGACAGGGGAAGGCGAGGCGCTTCAACACGTTATGCATACGCTCGGCGAGCCGTTCGTTGCGCACAGCAATGGCGAGTCCGATGGCGATGGGTACTGCCATCAGCACGAGGTTCTGAACCAAGAGGTTACCGACGGGCAGGTGGATGCCGCTCATCTCGGTGCCAACATAATCGGTGGCAAAATCCATGACCAGCGGACCCGTAAACAGCGTGATGATGCTGCTAAAGGCCGTCAGCGATACGGACAGCGCGACATCGCCACCGGCAAGCATGGAGAAGACATTGCTGGAACTACCGCCCGGACTGCAGGCGATGAGCATGACACCCAGGAAGAACAAAGGTGCTAAGTGGAAACCACTGGCTACCGCCCACGCAATGAGGGGCAGGAGCAGAATCTGACCGGTCAGTCCGACGAACACGGCCTTCGGACGTTCTGCGAGCAAACGGAAATCGGCAGGACGCAAGGCGAGTCCGAGGTCGAACATCAGGAGCGTCAGTATCGGCAAAACGATGAAAATGGTATTCATAAATGAATCAAAATGCAAAGTTAATGTGATTAACGGGTGCAAAGGTAGCACTTTCCGACGAAAAATCCAAATTTATTTGGTATTTCGCTCATTTTACCTTAACTTTGCAGGCGATATGATAAAGATTCTGCACCGGTGGCTGACAATGTTCGGCCAATTTCTCATACTGATGGGGCGTACGTTCAGCGTTCCGGAACGCTTTCGCATGTTCTGGAAACAGTACGTAAAGGAGATGGAACAGCTGGGCATCAACTCGATTGGTATCGTGCTGCTCATCTCGTTTTTCATCGGAGCCGTCATCTGCATCCAGATGAAGTTGAACATCCAGTCGCCCTGGATGCCACGATGGGTGAGCGGCTATACCACACGCGAAATCATGCTGCTGGAGTTCTCGTCGAGCATCATGTGTCTGATACTGGCCGGTAAGGTGGGCTCGAACATCGCCTCGGAAATCGGCACTATGCGCGTGACGCAACAGATTGACGCGCTGGACATCATGGGTGTCAACTCGGCATGTTACCTGATACTGCCGAAAATCATGGGAATGATTACCATCATGCCGTTGCTGGTTATCTTCTCGAGTGCACTGGGTATCGTGGGTGCCTACGGAACGGCCTACGTCGGACACATCATCGTGCCTGACGACCGTGGATGAGTATCATCAAGAGCCTCTTCTTTGCCTTTATCATCTCCGCCGTGCCATCCTACTGCGGATATACCGTAGAGGGCGGTTCCGTCAACGTCGGTAAGGCCTCAACGGATGCCGTCGTGACCTCGAGCGTGCTGATTCTCTTTAGTGACGTATTCCTAACGCAGCTGCTGTCATGATAGAAGTCAAGAACCTATACAAGCGTTTCGACGACATCGAGGTGTTGAAGGACATCTCGACGGTGTTCGAGGACGGCAAGACGAACCTCATCATCGGACAGAGCGGCTCGGGTAAGACGGTGCTGATGAAGAACCTCGTGGGATTGTTCGACCCCACGGAAGGCCAGATACTATACGACGGCCGCGACTTCGTGAAGATGTCGAAGAAGGAAAAGGTGATGATGCGTCGCGAGATGGGCATGATATTCCAAAGTGCTGCCTTGTTTGACTCGCTGACGGTACTGGAGAACGTGATGTTTCCGCTGGATATGTTCTCGTCGATGAACCTGCGCGAACGTCAGAAGCGCGCGATGGACTGTCTGGACCGCGTGAACCTCGTGGGTGCGGAAGAGAAATATCCCGGTGAGATCAGCGGCGGTATGCAGAAACGTGTGGCCATTGCCCGCGCCATAGCCCTGAACCCCAAATACCTGTTCTGCGACGAGCCAAACAGCGGCCTCGACCCCAAGACGTCGCTGGTGATTGACGAACTGCTGCACTCCATCACACGGGAATTCAACATGACGACCATCATCAATACCCACGACATGAATTCGGTGATGGGTATTGGCGAAAACATCATCTTCATCTACGAAGGTCACAAGGAATGGCAGGGTGTCTCGGCCGATATCATGGGCTCGACAAACAAGCGCCTGACGGACTTTATCTTCGCCTCAGATTTGCTGAAAGAGATGCGCGAAGCGGTCACCCATAACAAAAAATAATTGACAATTGAGAATTGAGAATTGATAATTGACACAGGTCAATAAATGGACTGTGTGCGCAAACAATTTGCTGTTTTCCTTGTTTTGTACGAAAAAACGTCGTACCTTTGCACCGTCAAAAGATAACAAAGGGCTGCACAGCGGTGCGGCAAGGATAACAAAAAAATAAGGATAACAAAGTATTTAAGTAGGACGGCTCAACACACCGTTCCGAGTAAAGTAAAGAAAGGTAAAAAGATTATGAAAAAGTTGATTAACAAATGGCTGAAGAGTGAAAGTTACACTGAGTATTGCTTGAACATAGCAAGATTGTATAACTACCACGCAGCAATGTAATAACAAAAAGGCCCGTCAGAATTTCTGGCGGGCTTTTTATTTTGAAGCAAATTGCTTACTTCTTGTTCAGGGCGAGGTCGATAGCTACGGCGATAGCCACAGTAGCACCTACCATCGGGTTGTTACCAATACCCAGGAAGCCCATCATCTCAACGTGAGCAGGAACTGAAGAAGAACCTGCGAACTGAGCGTCAGAGTGCATACGACCCAGAGTATCAGTCATACCGTAAGAAGCAGGACCGGCAGCCATGTTGTCTGGGTGCAGGGTACGACCAGTACCACCACCAGAAGCTACTGAGAAGTAAGGCTTGCCAGCGAGCACGCGCTCCTTCTTATAAGTACCTGCTACGGGGTGCTGGAAACGAGTGGGGTTGGTAGAGTTACCCGTGATAGACACGTCAACGTTCTCCTTCCACAGGATAGCGACACCTTCGCGAACATCGTCAGCACCATAGCACTTTACCTTCAGACGGCTGGGGTTGTTGCCATAAGCAACTTCCTTAACGACCTTCAGCTCAGAGGTGAAGTAGTCGAACTGAGTCTGTACATAGGTGAAACCGTTGATACGGCTGATGATCTGGGCAGCGTCTTTGCCAAGACCGTTCAGGATAACGCGCAGAGGCTTCTTACGAACCTTGTTAGCCATCTCAGCAATCTTGATAGCACCCTCAGCAGCAGCAAAAGACTCGTGACCTGCCAGGAAGGCGAAGCACTCAGTCTCCTCGCGGAGCAGACGGGCAGCGAGGTTACCGTGGCCGATACCAACCTTACGGTCGTCAGCAACAGAACCGGGGATGCAGAAGCTCTGCAGACCGATACCGATAGCCTCGGCAGCGTCGGCAGCAGTCTTCACGCCCTTCTTGATGGCGATAGCAGCACCGCAAACGTATGCCCACTTAGCATTCTGCAAGAACCTGGTTGATACGGCGCTCCTGACTCTCAAACTGTACTTTTCTAATCATAGTCGTATCCTCCTTATTCTTTACGTGGGTCAATAGCCTTTACTGCACCCTGATCCTCGGTCGTGCGACCGTAAGAACCGGTGTTCTTCTTCATAGCCTCATTGGCGTCCATACCGTTCTTGATGGCTTCCATCATCTTGCCCAGGTGTACATACTCGTAACCGCAAACCTCGTTGTTGCTGTCGAGGAACATCTTGGTGATGTAACCCTCGGTGAGCTCGAGGTAACGGGTACCCTTGGCAACAGTGCCATAAAGTGTACCAGTCTGTGAACGAAGACCCTTACCAAGGTCCTCAAGACCAGCACCGATAGCCAAACCACCCTCAGAGAAAGCACTCTGTGTGCGGCCATAGACAATCTGCAGGAACAGCTCGCGCATAGCGGTGTTGATAGCGTCGCAAACGAGGTCGGTGTTCAGCGCCTCGAGAATAGTCTTACCAGGCAGAATCTCGCTGGCCATAGCAGCTGAGTGAGTCATACCTGTACAACCGATGGTCTCCACCAGAGCCTCCTGAATCACACCGTCCTTCACGTTCAGGCTCAGCTTGCAGGCACCCTGCTGAGGTGCACACCAGCCGATACCGTGGGTGTAACCAGAAATGTCCTTAATCTCCTTTGCCTGAATCCATTTGCCCTCCTCGGGAATGGGTGCAGG
>CADCDY010000004.1:0-2757 GCA_902800245.1 uncultured Prevotellaceae bacterium | reverse complement strand
TCCAAACGCGCCTAATAACATTTAAGAACAATTAACAAGAAATATCGCCACTTATTTGCCGTTCATCGGAAAAGTTCGTAACTTTGCAACATGAAGATTGCAAATGTGGAGTTAAGAGATATGAACATAACAGAGCAAGAACTGGACAAGCGGGTTGAGCGGGCTGTGGACAACTTCATGGCAGGCTACGGATGTTGTCAGAGTGTCGTAGCAGCTTTTGCCGACCTCTATGGTGTTGACGAAAATACCGCCCTGCGCTTCGGAGCGGGATTTGGCGGTGGTGTAGGTCGTCTGCGCATGATGTGTGGAGCCGTCTCGGGCATTGTCATGCTCGTCGGCCTCGACTGCGGTCAGACGGAAGGCAGCGACCGCGAGGGCAAGTCGGCCTGCTATAAGGTCGTGCAGGAACTGTTGGCGCGTTCCGAACAACAGAACGGCAGCCTCATCTGCGCCGAAATTCTCGGACTAAAAGATCACGACCGCGCCCATTGCACTTACGAGGCCTCCCCGCGTACCGCTGAATACTACAAGACGCGTCCCTGCGCCGCCAAGGTCGAAAGTGCTGCCCGCATCTTCGCCGACTACCTCAAGGCGAAATATTGTGCCTAATCACTTAACCACAACCTTGGTGCCATTGTGGATATAGATGCCCTTGGCGGGCTTGGCAGTGAGGCGGCGACCTTGGAGGTCGTAGAGGATGTCTGAGGCGGGGTTGGGTTGCAAATTGGTGTTAGCAATGCCGCTGATGACGTTCGCACTGACACCGCCTGCGTATTGGCCAATAAAGAAGATAATGCCTGTTGACTGCTCGCTAATAACATAGAGGAACGGGCGTGTGGCGTAGAACTTGGCAAACGGTTGTATGCCGGTGGTTTCCATTTCTATGACGGTAACGGCAGCCGCCTCGGTACCTTCCTCGTCGAGCTTGATTTTAGCCACTTGGAACATATTGCCGATAAAAACATCCTTATTACAGAAATAGGGGAACTCGGCAACATCAGGGTCAAAGGCGGAAGGCATTCCTAAATCCGACATGATCTTGACCAGATTGATGTTGTTTTCCGTCTCGAAACGCGGCAGTTTCAGGTCTATCTTTGTACTATACCCATTGACCTGCCAGTTGCTGCCGTCCAGCGTTTCAAGCACGTCATTGATGGTCTTGCCCTCACGAGGCAGATAGATGATCATGCGGTAGGCTCCGTTACCGTAAGGTAGATTGATGGCCTGATAGAGTTCGTTCGCGCTATACTCATACTCCACATCCTCTTGGTGCATCATGGGCACTGCCGGTCCACCACCGAAAGATTCGTCCTTCGTCTCTGCGGCGTCGAAGGGGCTGCTCCAGGCACCTTTGAAGTAGAGCGCGTTCAGCAGATAGCTCACCGCAGCGGGGTTGAACGTGTCTTCATCAAGTACTTTTGGAATCATTCCTTCCGTATGGTCGCTGGCCCACTGGTTAATGACGTCCCTCGTCTGTCCGTCGCCGAAGTTGCGGTTTTGCGGCTGAGCGTCGTAATAGTCGTTGGCCTTCTTGACGAAACCGTCCTGTAGTCGGAAGCCCAAGCCCTCGTTCACGAAGACGGTGTTGGCAATGAGCGCCTTGGTTTTCCTGTCAAGTGTATTCGATTCCGTGAGCATCTTCAGACAGAAGCCGTTGATGGCCTCGGCCCCGGCGTCGTCAAAACCCAGCGTCTGGTTAATCTCCTGCTGCGTCAGTCCTGCGGCACCGTTGTTCAACATACCAAGGGCGTAGGTGATGCTCAGCGGCGACAGTATGCAGCTCTTTTCGTCACGAGCTTTGCGGAACAGATTGAAGGCGAAATCGTTGTTGCCGGCAACCAAATTACGTTCGTCCTCTGTCAGTTCAATCTCCTTAGGAGCCGCGAAGTCAGAGGCTGAAAACCAGAAACCGCTACCATAGACATAAGAAAATTCCTCGTAATCGCAGATGCAGTCGGGCACTGCCTCAAAAAGATAGTGTACAAGACCTTTCCCCTCGAATCCGACACCTTCAACTCCAGATTCCGTATCGTATGTAGTACCTCCAATTGTTTGCTGATAACGGTACCGGTGGAACAACTGACCGTTCACCTTGATGGTTTCAGAAAGTATTGCTGGCTGCGACGCTTCCACTTCTTCGTAATCAAAGCTAAAGTCAATCAACTTAAACTCATCATTACTATTTTTGTAATACACATACACCCGTCCTTCTTCGTCTTCGCGGAAGGCAGCATAGTATTTCTTATCGTTCCAGTTCCGCTCGTCATGCCTGTACATCTTCATATATTGGCGATTGTCGATAACGGTATCGCCCTCCAGCACATAGTTTATCAGCCACATCGTGTGATCGTAATCTGTGTGGTCTTCGCGCTCTTCAAAGTGGTGATAAACGTAAACCCACGTCTTGCTCTGCTCTAGCATTTTCCGCTGGGGAGCCTCGGCACTTGCCGCCATACAGCAGACGGCAGCCATCAACAAAAGAATAGTCTTTTTCATAAGCTCAATCCATTTTCGTTCGCAAAGTTACAAAATTATTTGATATGTTGTATCGTTTTCATCTAAAAAGTTATTCGCAAAAGACTGCACAATCTTTAAAAAAACCTCCGCCAGCATATCTAACCATCTGAAAGTCAGTGAAATGATGGCGGAGGATTTTCAATGCTTCTCGCAAAACTTACAAAACTGGTTATCGTATACACAACGAACCTTATTCTCTTTTACTCCGTCCTCGCCTGTTGCAAGCAGGGAGCTAAGTCC
>CADCDY010000003.1 GCA_902800245.1 uncultured Prevotellaceae bacterium | reverse complement strand
CCACTGAGTCTGCTTCTCTACTATCGTAATGATACCAGGCTCCTTGTCATGGACATTATTACCCTTGAACTCGTAAAGTGCCATAGCAATGGCTGCATAAACTTCGTTCTTCATAACGTTTTCCGTTTTCGTTATCGTTACATCGGTATGTTACCATGTTTCTTAGCGGGCAGAGCGTCACGCTTGGTAGCGAGCTGAGCCAGTGCACGACAGATGCGGAAACGGGTGTTGCGAGGTTCGATGACGTCGTCGATATAGCCATACTTAGCAGCCTGATAGGGATTAGCGAAGAGTTCGTTATACTCGTCCTCCTTCTCAGCGATAAAGGCCTTCACGTCCTCACCAGCTTCCTTCTTAGCCTTTGCTTCCTTAGCGTAGAGCACTGCAGCAGCACCCGAGGCACCCATCACAGCAATCTCAGCTGAAGGCCATGCGTAGTTGAGGTCGGTGTGCAACTGTTTCGAACCCATCACGATGTGTGAACCACCGTATGACTTACGCAGGGTAACGGTAATCTTGGGCACAGTAGCCTCGCCATAAGCGTAGAGCAGCTGAGCACCATGCAGAATGACGGCATTGTACTCCTGACCAGTACCGGGCAGGAAGCCAGGAACGTCAACGAGTGATACGATAGGAATATTGAAGGCGTCGCAGAAGCGTACGAAACGAGCACCCTTACGAGAAGCGTTCACGTCGAGCACACCTGCATAGCAAGAAGGTTGGTTAGCGACGATACCAACGCTCACACCATTGAAGCGGGCAAAACCTACGATGATATTCTTGGCAAACTTGGGTTGTACCTCGAAGAACTCGTTGTCATCAGTGATAGCGCTGATAACCTTGTACATATCGTATGCCTCGTTGGGATTTTCAGGGATAATCTCGTTCAGCGAATCCTCCAGACGGTCGATGGGGTCGGTGGTCTTCTTGTAGGGAGCCGTTTCCATGTTGTTCGAAGGAATATAAGAGAGCAGGGTCTTCAGCATCTCGACAGCCTCTTCCTCAGTCTTAGCGGTGAAGTGGGTAACACCCGACTTTGAAGCGTGTACAGAGGCACCACCCAGATGCTCTTGGTCGATATCCTCGCCGGTCACGGTCTTTACCACCTTAGGACCCGTCAGGAACATGTATGATGTACCTTCCATCATCAGGGTGAAGTCGGTGAGGGCAGGGGAGTAAACGGCACCACCAGCGCAAGGACCGAAGATACCAGAAATCTGAGGAATGACACCTGAGGCCAAGATGTTACGCTCGAAAATCTCTGCGTAACCAGCCAGTGCGTTGATACCTTCCTGAATACGTGCACCACCTGAGTCATTGATACCAATCACGGGAGCGCCCATCTTCATGGCCATATCCATCACCTTGCAGATCTTTTGGCTCATGGTCTCTGACAGAGAACCGGCATGAACGGTGAAATCCTGTGCAAAGATGAATACCAGACGACCGTCGATGGTACCAGAACCTGCTACGACACCGTCGCCCAGGAACTGCTTCTTCTCCATACCGAAGTTATGGCAACGGTGCTCCTTGAACATGTCGTACTCTTCGAAAGAACCCTTGTCCAACAGCATTTCAATACGCTCACGGGCAGTATACTTACCTTTGTCGTGTTGTTTCTGAATGGCTTTCTCACCACCACCGAGACGGGCCTGTTCGCGCTTCTCGATGAGTTGTTTGATCTTTTCTAATTGCTTGCTCATTGTTTTATTTCGCGTTATTACGTTATATCGTTTACGTTATTTCGATTCTTTACTCAGGATGTTCGCAGAGTTCAGTCAGGATACCGCAGGTTGACTTCGGATGCAGGAAGGCAATGTTCAGACCCTCGGCACCCTTGCGAGGCTTCTCGTCAATCAGACGCACGCCCTTCTCAGATACCTCGGCGAGGCCCTTAGCCACACCGTCCTCCACGCAGAAAGCCACGTGGTGTACACCCTTGTTGCCCTTGTCGAGCCACTTCTGAATGGTGCTCTCAGGTGATGTTGGTTCCAACAGTTCCAACTTTACTTCACCACAGCGCAGGAAGGCGGTCTTCACCTTCTGGTCCTCTACTACTTCTGTTGCATAACACTCTAAGCCCAGCACTTCAGTGAAGTACGGCAGGCTTTCCTCGATGCTCTGGACGGCAATGCCCAGATGCTCAATGTGAGAAATCTTCATATTCTAAAATGTTTAAGTTAACCTAATTTTATGCAAAGATACAATAATATTGGCAATCCTACAACAATGTCGCGTGAACATTATTAATTTTTAACGCAAGGCAACTGATAAGCTCTTCGTTTCTTACTTACAAACGATTTGTTCCCAGCCTGGGAACAAAATATTCCCAGCGTGGGAATAAAATGTTCCCAGGCTGGGAATAAATAGCCTGCTATTGGCTTACTGTTTAGTTTATTATCTTTTCAAGAGGGTAAACCAAATCCTCAGTGATATGGTTATACCAATCCTGATGGCCTGTTGCATTTCGAGCCCAATCAAGGAATTCTTGATAGGCTGCTGTGATACTTTGCCTTTCCTTAGGATACTGGAAATCGCGAGGCATAATGATGGCCCAAGGACTCTCACCTGTCTTTGCCACACGTACCACCTCACCTGTCGTCTGATTCTCGATATAAATATTGGCCAGGAACTGGGGAATGGTCATTCCATCAGGAATTCTGTAAACACCTGAACAAGGATCTATTGTCTGCTTTCCATCCATTGTGTTTACAATACGATCGTACCCCGTTGCTTTTGCAACGCCAAACAGTTCATGAACTTCTTCGTTGTTAAGTTCAAAACCTTTATTTTTTACTAAAGTACCTTCTATACCTCTAATGATAACATTATCAGTACCTCCCGCAGCTACGAGACTGAGTCTCACACAACTCGGGTCGTCATGATAACGCTGACAGCGAAGCACAACGTCATTCATATCATAGTCTGCAGATGTTGGACGGTCTTCAAAGAGCAGCATGTAGGAAGCACCCGGAACCTCTGTTTCGTCGTAGAGCTGTGAGTTTTGTACACCATTTGACGTATAGAGGGATGTGGATGTACTGGTGCCCGAGTTCTTAATTGATACAATTTCCTCAGTGACCACTTCTGTGTCGAAACCACCAAGTTCCAGAATCAGGTCGGAGTAGTTGGTGTCTGAACCGTCCTCGAAGGTGATATAGGTCTTGCCGTTAGCGGTGAAGATGGCCATACGGGTGTCGTCCTCATACATGCCGTTCGCTAAGGCATTCTTGAAGTTCTGAATGTAACGATTGGTCAGCACGTTCAACTGACCATCACTGTAGAGTTCACCAGGATAGAGATTGTTACGTAGCATCAAACCAACCTTATAGCCTGCAGGAATGACTGTCGACACTGCAGTATAGGTTTCTTTTTCTGAAGACTTGGTCAAATCGACATTGGTAACAGCAGCGATGTTGCCGCCCGTGTACTCCTCAAAAATCCATTTGCGCCAATCGTTCTGAGTATTTTTGTCGGGTGAGACATAAATATTGCCGTCATTCTTCTCGTTCAGTTTCAGTACCTGACTATTGTCACTCTTCCAAATGTATTCACCTTTGATGTAGAAGGTCAAATATTTGTCGTTAGTGTATATATTGGATAGTATAGTGATGCCGTTGCCCCATTGCATAAAGGATTTAGTGCCCACGTTGTACAACATAACACGACCGTCGCTGAGCGTGAACTTCTGCCATAACTGGTTAGCTACGTTGGCATCAGTGTCGTTATATTTCTTTGCCATCTGATTCGCGTTGCCCGTGTAGGTCATGTAATACTCCTGATTCAAAGCCTTATTCCTGATGCGGTAAATCGTGGGATCGGCTACAGCGGAAAGGCTACTGGTGTTCACAGTCTTAGGCATAAAGTCCGCCACATCGCCAAAATAGGGGAGAATATATTCGTAAATTCTGAAGAAATCGTTGTCGGCATTCATATTACCCACAACTTTGCCTCTTCTTTCAGCTTCCTTTGAAGCGTGTGCACACTCCACGGCCTTGAACTTGGGCAGTTGCTGGATGTATTCCGATTCACTCATACCAGCAGGTTTGTCATCTGGATTGAAATAATAATAGTAGACATGAGCAGGTCTAATATCGGTAGATGGCATCATGACTGGTGTAATGGTGATAGCATTTTTACCGTCACTTATAAGGTGATTACTATAGAGCGTCACCTGTTCACTATTCCTAATGCGGTCGATGTTATTCTTCACCTTTACGTATTGCCCTTTTTCATTTAGCTCGCGACGGAACAGGGTGGTGTTGAAGATGGCTTTCAGTTCGGCTTCCTCTGTAGCGGAGAGCTCATCCACCTCACGGTAGATGTGGAAATCGGTACTATTTGTCTTTCCATCACTCCATTTTAAGTCCATTTTCCAGCCATTACCCAAGTCAGCAACGTTGGATATTTTCCACAAACGGTCATTCTCCCAACCGGAATTCTCCCATCCGTTTTCCTTGTTAATAGCGTGCTTGGCATTGTATGACTGCTCAGAATTATTTAATTCCAACTTGATAAGGCTTGCATCAGGAACTCCTGTTGCTGCAGTTCTCCTGGCAGCTCGAGTTGTAGCCGTACCTAAAAAGGATACCTGACTGTCAGTGACTTTAAAAGGAGTGATATAGTAATGGCCCTTGCTGTCAACGCAAGCTGCAACCAGCGTTTCGTAGCTATTGAGCACATCATAGTTCAATGTGACAGCTTGTCCTTTTTGAGCTTTGGCCTCAGCAACAACTCGGGCATCATCATTCAAAAATGGTGATTCCGTCAAGATCTGAACACTGACAACGTCATAGAGTGGGGCGTCGGCAGTAATGGTAACTGAACCGGAAATGGATGAATTCCAGTCCTGATTGGGGTCTATTTCGCCAAAAATATTAGTTGCATTCTGACGAATAGCCTCATTTCGCGCTTCGTCAAAATCAAATCTCTGACAACCCGTAAATGCAATCATCCCAACGAGTGTTGCAATGAAGAATATCCTCTTTTTCATAACATGCTTTTAGTTTAGTACTATCCAATTTTGATATATCGAGTGCAAAGATACATACTTTTTCTGACAGTTTGAATACAAATGAGATGAAAATATTGATAACTCTTTAAAAATTAACAATATTTAGCAAAAATCAGAATTCTACAATCACTTTTCCGTTAATTTGTCTGCCTGTCAGGTAGTTTGGAACGGCATATTGTTGGTTGGTTACATCGGTAACCCAATAGTAGCTGTTGACGTTGGAAATGCCGAAAATGTTGAGGCCGTCAACGCCTAACCATACGCGGGGTTTTCTGAAAGAAGACTTCTCTCCAGGCTGTCCGACAAGCAGATAACTCAAACCGATATCAGCACGTTTATAAGCCGGTGCACGGAACAGTTGATATTCTAGTCCTCGGTGAGGTGCTCCGAAAGGAAGACCATCAGCAAAGGCTAGTTTCAGAGCCATCTTCCAGCGTTCGGTTCCTGGGAAATAGTCGGTAAAGTGGAGATTGACACCCCAACGCTGGTCTGTAGGCATTGGAACGCTGATACCATTGATCTTCTGACGGGTAGACATCAAGCTGAATGTCAGCCAAGAATCGGTACCAGGAACAAATTCGCCATAAAGTTTCAGGTCAAGTCCGATGGCATGTCCTGAGGCTATATTCTTGCCGTAGTAGACTACCTTCATGTTTTGTACGTTATACGGAATGAGGTTGTCCATCAGCTTGTAATAAGCCTCCGCTGAGAAACGGAAAGGACGTTCAGCCATTCGAAACTTATAGTCGAAGGCACCTACGATATGAATACTTTGCTGACTTTTTATTTTCTCATTCAGTGTTACAATTGTCTGATTGTTGACGGTAATAGTGTCACGCAGTTCTTTATAGAATGGAGCCTGATAGTAGAGTCCTGCTGCCAGACGGAACGTAATATTCTGATTCCAAGAGGGTATCATGGCCAGTGAAACTCTGGGAGAGACAATGGTCTCTTTGTTATAGCTCCAATTGGCCAAACGCACACCGTAGTTCAGCGTCCAAAGGGTTGGCTGTTCGCTATTCGCGCCACTTTGCCAACGGTAAGTGTCCTGAACGTAAGCCTCTATGCGGTGAGAGGAAATCTCGTTTTTTGAGCGCAACGAATAGATGAGGTCCAAACGGTCTGCACTATGCGGAATAGAATAACCACTGGAGTCACGCATCTCATACTCTTGGGCATTCTCTTCTATCTTTTCCCACTTCATGGTAATACCAGTCTCCCAATCGTGTTTGCGCGTTTTGTGATTCAGCATCAGTTTCACACTGGCTACGTTGGCTTTCAAATAGTTACGGGCATGTTCCATATAGGTACCGACACCCAATTGTTCCTGTGTCTGGGCGTCGTCCAACCAATATTGGCCCATGATATCGTACGTCTCCTGTTCTTTTGTGTGGAACGCGGAACCCAGGAGACTTACCCTTGTGTTTTTCGTGAAATGACGCTGCAAGCGCAAGGTACCAAACAAGGTGCGGAAAATATCCTTCTCTTGTCCGTCGAAATACACCTTAAACGATTTTACGTTCTGCATCGTTCCGAACGATGTCTCGCGGTCTGAAGGATAGAAATTATAGTGATTCTCCGAGATGTTGCCGATAAAGTCTACTGTCCAGCGTTCGTTGGGTTGGTAGGTAATATATGTCTGATAATCCAGGAAGTTTGGACGGTATTCACCTTTCGTCTCTAATGACCCCAGCAGATAACGGTTGGTCTTATAGCGAATGCCGTGACTCATCGAGAACTTCTTGTTTCCGTAACCAACAAAGGCGCTGGCCCCTAACAATGATGCCTGTAGGTTACCCTCCCAGTGCGTAGGCTTACGATATTGGATATCGAGCGCTGACGACATCTTGTCACCATATTTCGATTCAAAACCTCCTGACGAGAAGGCAATGCGTTCCACCATATCCGAATTGATGACCGACAATCCTTCCTGCTGACCGCTACGGATGAGCAACGGACGATACACTTCCACATTATTTATATATACGGAGTTCTCATCGAACGAACCTCCACGAACATTATATTGGCTCGAGAGTTCGTTATGACTGCTGACACCTGCCTGCTGCTGCACCAGTTCCTCTACGGCATTACCGCTTGTCGTCGGAGTTGCCCGTAGATCTTTGGTATCCAATTCTGCAGTAGCTGTCGTCTGTCGGCGTCGTTCTGTCACTACCACTTCGTCCAATTCCTTCATCGGATGCAGCGTGACGAGCATCTTCTGATTACCCTTGGGTTTACGCAGTATACGCGTTCTCGTCTGGTAACCGACCATCGAGAATTTCACTACCACCGAATCGGCAGAATGTAGTTTCAGCGAGAATTCACCCTTCAGATTGGCCATTGTCACAGCACCCTGTTCCAAACATGACACGGTGGCTAACTCTATGGCATTGCCTTCTTCGTCGGATACTTTGCCACTGAGTGTAAACTGCTGTGCTGCTGCAGTCAGAACTGACAACAGCAAAGCCAATATTCCTATGGATTTACGATAGTCCATCGTTATAATAAACGGACTATACCTTTATTTATTGTTGTGAGGTGGTGTTTTTCTTTTTCTTTCCGCCATGATGGTGGTGCTTTTTCTGCTGAGAGCCCTGCCCGTTCTGTTTATTCTGGGCTTTCGGATTCTTTCCACCACGACGGCGTCCTCCACGACCACGTGAAGACTTACGGGGCGCAGAAGCCCTGTACTCAGGACCTTCACCGAGGACTTCTGGTAACGGGTTCTTATGAATGTCCCGTTCCAAGAAACGCTCGATATCTCCGAAATAGCGCATATCCATATCTGAGACAAACGTGATAGCCACACCGTCACGCTGGGCACGAGCTGTACGGCCAATGCGGTGGACATAGTCTTCAGCGTCGCGCGGCACGTCGTAATTGATGACACATAGGATGTCGTCAATGTCAATACCTCGGGCAACAATATCTGTAGCCACAAGTACATTTACCTGTCCGGCCTTGAAACGATACATCACGTCGTCACGTTCTGCCTGCGATAGGTCAGAATGCATGGCGGCACAATTGATATTCATACGTTTCAATTCGCGGGTGATGTCCTTTACCTTATCTTTCTTACCCGAGAAGATGATAACCCTTTCCAGTTCTCCAGCCTTAAACAGTGAACGGATAATACCCAGTTTCTGGGGTTCGTAGCAGACATATGCCGATTGCTGAATCTTCTCTGCCGGTTTTGATACGGCAATTTTAACTTCTACAGGGTTTGTGAGCAGTGTGTGTGCCAACTGCTGAATCTTCTGGGGCATAGTGGCCGAAAACATGATGGTCTGATGATTCTTGGGCAATAACTTTGCTATCGACAGAATATCATCAGAGAATCCCATATCGAGCATACGGTCAGCTTCGTCGAGTACAAAGAAACTCAATTGGCTCAGGTTCAGATGCCCCATACGAATATGGCTAAGCAGACGGCCTGGTGTGGCGATAATCACATCGGCACCCATTTTCAGTCCCTTGGTCTCTACGTCGAAGCGACTACCGTCGTTACCGCCATATACAGCAACACTCGAGATACCGTCCAGATAGTATCCAAAACCCTGCATGGCCTGATCTATTTGCTGTGCCAGCTCTCGTGTCGGAGCCATCACAATGCAGTTGACAGCATCCTTCGGATATCCCCCGTCATCAAGCATTGAAAGAATAGGCAGCAGGTACGCTGCGGTCTTGCCCGTACCGGTCTGTGCAATGCCAATGAGGTCACGCTCGTCCAGAATCTCGCGTCGAGGATATTATCGTTCAAATATGTTTCTTCAAAAGTCACTTAACTTTAATCTTTAAACTTTCAACTTTAATTTGGTGCCTGTCTATAGCAGAAGTAGGCGATAAATGCATAAAGTATGTTTGGAATCCATGCTGCTAGCATTGATGGGGTACCAGCATTGATGGCAAACGTAGCACTGATGGTCTGCAACAGGATGTAGGTAAACGACAGGGCAAGTCCGATACCTAGATAGAGTCCCATACCGCCCTTACGTTTACGTGACGACAGCGAGACTCCGATAATCGTTAGGATAAATGACGCAAACGACGATGCTATGCGTTTGTGGTATTCAACCTCATACTGTACGACGTTGGACGAGCCGCGCTCCTGCTGTTTTGAGATGTATCGTTTCAGTTCGGGCGAGGTAAAAGTCTCCTGCTGGCCTCCCGAGAATACCAAATCCATGGGTTCCATCTGTATCAGCGTGTCAATCTCGTTACCGCTGGTAATCTGTTCGCGCATGCCTTTCAGTGTACGTATTTTGTAATTGCGCGCCTTCCAGTGGTAGCGTTCTTCCGAAATGGTGTCGTACTGAATGACCGATGCATTCAACTGACTCACCATCTTTTTGTTCTCAAACTTATAAAGTGCAAAACCATATCCAGTCTTACGGATGTCGTCATACTGCGAAATATAGGCCACGACGCCTTTATCTACCATGAGTTGGATATTTGACGCAGAGGTGTTTTTCTTGTTGTTCTTGTACAGCGATTCGAAATCGTGACGCACAACCGTACCTTTTGGAATAATATAAGAGCCAAGATAGAAGTTGAGCAGGGCTATGAGTGCTGCCGAGATGATGTAGGGTCGCAGCAGTCGCTTAAAACTCATACCGCAGGCCAACATAGCAATAATCTCTGAGTTACCTGCAAGTTTAGAGGTAAAGAAAATGACCGCAATAAACACAAACAGTGGCGAGAAGAGGTTGGCGAAATAGGGTACGAAGTTGGCGTAATAGTCAAAAACGATAGCACGTAATGGTGCGTGGTAGTTGGTGAATTTTGCCAGATTCTCGTTGACGTCGAAAACAATGGATATCGAGATGATCAGCAGAATGGAGTAGATGTAGGTACCAATGAACTTCTTGATGATATACCAGTCCATACGTTTCAAGTAGTGGAAAGGATTCAGCTTCTTCAGTGGAGCCAGGCGGTACCAAGGTAACGAGCGCAACCACTTGAAGAATGGTCGCAGCATGTTGACCAATCGTTGCCACCAGCGCTTCATAGTCTGCCACCAACGCTTCATCATTTGCCATATGCTCTTTATCTTGCTCATCTTCTGCGTCCTAAGTTTTCTATCACACTGTGCTTCCACTGGGTGAAGTCTCCTTGTTCAATATGCTGGCGGGCGTCTGTTACCAGTCGCAGATAGAAGGCCAAGTTGTGTATCGACGCTATCTGCAGGGCCAGCAGCTCCTGTGCCTTGAACAGGTGATGCAGATATGCTTTGGAATGGATACGGTCGATATCGCAACCGTCAGGATCAATAGGCGAGAAATCATCTTCCCACTTTTTGTTCCTCATATTCATCGTACCCTCATAAGTGAATAGCATGGCGTTACGACCATTACGCGTAGGCATCACACAGTCGAACATGTCGACACCGCGCTCAATACCTTCGAGGATATTCTGTGGCGTACCGACGCCCATCAGGTAACGGGGACGGTCCTTTGGCAGGATGTCGTTTACTACCTCTATCATGTCGTACATCACTTCCGTAGGTTCACCGACGGCCAGTCCTCCGATACTCGCTCCACCGCCGTCATTCAGTTTGCCCAACACGTCACAAACGTGTTTGGCGGCATCCTGACGCAGGTCTTTATACGTACAACCCTGCACGATGGGGAACAGCGTCTGATTATAACCATAGAGAGGCTCCGTCTCATTGAAGCGCTTTACGCAACGTTCCAGCCAACGCTGTGTCAGTCGCAGGGAATCGTGAGCATATTTATAGTCGCTTTGTCCAGGGGGACATTCGTCGAAGGCCATCATGATGTCCGCACCAATCACACGCTGGGTATCCATCACGTTCTCGGGGGTGAAGACATGTTTCGAACCGTCAATATGACTGCGGAACTCACAACCCTCTTCACGCAGTTTCCTGATTCCCGTCAGCGAGAATACTTGAAAGCCGCCGCTATCGGTCAATATCGGACGGTCCCATGTATTGAACTTATGCAGCCCTCCCGCCTTGCGCAACGTATCGAGTCCCGGACGCAGATAAAGGTGGTAGGTATTGCCCAGAATAATCTGTGCCTTCACCTGTTCGCGCAGTTCCGAGAAATGTACGCCTTTCACGCTTCCCACCGTGCCTACAGGCATGAAGATGGGTGTCTTGATTTGTCCGTGATCGGTAGTGATGATACCGGCTCTGGCACTGCTGTATGGGTCGTTATGTTCTACTTCGAACTTCATGCTTCTTTCGTGATAACGTTTTAACGATATTACGACTCTTTCTTCTCTTCTTCGGGAATGGTGAAGTCAGTAGGATGTTCTACCAGTTCGTCCGTCAGGGCAAATTTCCATACATCTTGAATATTTTCCACATAGTGGAACTTCACCCCCTTCAAATACATGTCGGGAATCTCGAGAATGTCCTTCTCATTCTCCTGACACAGCACGATATCAGTAATACCGGCACGCTTAGCAGCAAGAATCTTCTCCTTGATACCACCTACGGGCAGCACCTTTCCGCGCAACGTAATCTCGCCGGTCATAGCGGTATTCTTGCGTACCTTACGTTGTGTCAGTGCTGAGGCTATTGATGTGGCGATGGTGATACCGGCCGAGGGTCCATCCTTCGGCGTAGCACCTTCGGGTACATGGATATGGATGTTCCAGTGGTCGAAGATGCGGTAGTCAACACCCAGCGTGTCCACATGAGCCTTTACGTATTCCAGCGCAATGACGGCACTCTCCTTCATTACGTCACCTAGGTTACCCGTCAGCGTGAGTTTAGCACCCTTGCCCTTCGACAATGATGTTTCGATGAATAGTATCTCACCGCCGACACTCGTCCATGCAAGACCGGTGACGACACCGGCATAAGCGTTGCCTTGATAGATGTCGCGATAGAAGGGTGGCTTGCCCAGCAGGTCTTCTATCTCCGTAGGTGTAATCTTCTCGTATGGCAGTTCACCGGCTTCGGCTTTCTTGAATGCCAGTTTGCGGAGAGCTTTGTTCACCTGCTTCTCCAACTGTCGCACACCGCTCTCACGGGTATATTGCTCAATAATCTTCTCAATGGCAGCCTTGTTGAACGTCAGTTTCTTATCGTTCAGACCGGTATTCTCCTTCTCCTTTGGAATGAGGTGACGCTTGGCAATCTCGTATTTCTCTTCGGTGATATAGCCGCTGACCTCAATGACCTCCATACGGTCGAGTAGGGGACGGGGAATGGTCCCCAGATTATTCGCCGTAGCAATGAACATTACCTTCGAAAGGTCATAATCTACGTCGAGGTAGTTATCATGGAAAGCACCGTTCTGCTCGGGGTCCAACACCTCAAGCAATGCTGAGGCGGGGTCGCCATTGTGCGTATTCTGTGTTACTTTGTCAATCTCGTCGAGAATAAATACGGGATTCGAGGAACCTGCCTTCTGGATATTCTTGATGATACGGCCAGGCATAGCTCCGACGTAGGTGCGACGATGACCGCGAATACTTACCCAGCGACGTCTTACCCACGCCCGGAGGGCCATACAGGCAGAGAATCGGCGATTTCAAGTCACCTCTTAGTGACAATACGGCGATATACTCCAGAATGCGCTCCTTCACCTTCTCCATACCGTAATGGTCACGGTCCAGTATGCGCTGGGCACGCTTCAGGTCCATATCGTCTTCCGTATATTCACCCCATGGCAGATTCACCAACGTCTGCAGGTAGTTCAACTGCACGTTATGGTCGGGCGAATTTTGATTCAACTGATCCAACTTGTCGGCTTCCTTATAGAAGAATTTCTCGATATCCTCGGGCCATTTCTTCATACGGGCCTTCTCCAACAGGTCCTTTTTCTCGGGTGTACTCTCGTTACCCATCTCGGCCTGCAGGTTCTTGATCTGCTGCTGCAGGAAGTAGTTTCGCTGCTGTTCGTCAATGTCGTCACGCGTCTTGTTGCGGATGTCGAGCTTCAAGTTCTGCAGGTTAATCTCGCGGTTTACGATACGCATGGTGTTAAACAAACGCTCCTTTACGGAGTCCATCTGCAGCAGCTTCATCTTCTCCTTCGTACTGAAGGGCAGGTTCGAGCAGATGAAATTCAGCGCCATGATATTGTTTGTCACGTTCTTCAGCGCAAATTGTGCCTCGTCGGGAATCTCATCACTCATGCTGACATACTGGCTTACCGATTGGCGCAAGTCTTCCATCGCGGTTTGGAATTCAACGTCGCGCTTGTCGGGCTCTTCCTCAGGCATATTGGTGACGTGACCCTCCAGATAAGGATGATATTTCGTAATATCTTCCAGCTTGATACGTCCCAATCCCTGCACAATGGCGGTAATATTACCGTTGGGCAGCGTCAGGGTCTTCAGCACCTTACCGACTACGCCGTAGTCGAAGAGGTCGGAACGGATGGGCATCTCTACCTCTGCATCTCGCTGGGTAAAGATTCCAATGAGTATGTTTTTCTTCTCGGCCTTGCGGATGAGTGTCATACTTGACTCACGACCGATAAGGATGGGTGAAACGACACCTGGGAATAATACCAAACTGCGTACTGCCAGAATAGGTACTATGTCGGGCATTTCGATGTTCGTCAAGTCGTGAAAATCGCCGTCAACATCGGCAATCATTGAGAACGACCTGTTCTTGTTATCCATGTACATTGTTATATTATCTTTCATAATTAGGGCGCAAAGGTACAACTTTTTTTCGAAATAATGCACGATTGATAAGATATTTTAATATCTTTGCAGCATGTTTCAGTTCAAACGATTCAAAATAGAGCAGGATTTATGCGCCATGAAGGTCGGCACCGATGGCGTTCTGCTGGGTGCTTGGGCACGTGGTGGAGACCGTATGTTAGACGTCGGTTGTGGCACGGGAGTCATCGCTTTGATGTTGGCCCAGCGCTATCCGCAGGGACGTGTTGCCGCTCTGGATATTGATGAGGGTGCCGTGTGTCAGACCGAGCAAAATGTGGCACAATCACCGTTTGCTGACCGTGTAGAGGTGATACAGGGTGCTGTGCAGACTTTTGAAAACAATGATTGCTATGATGCCATTGTGAGTAATCCGCCTTATTTCGTCGATTCGCTGAATGCTCCGGACCCCCAGCGGAATATTGCCCGTCACGCTGAGATGTTGACCTATAGCCAGTTGATGCAGGCTGCGTGGCGATTGTTGAAGGATGATGGAGAACTGAGCGTCGTGGTGCCCTTCGATTATCGCCAGCGTATGGAGGACGAGGCCATATTCGTGGGCTTTTTCCCTAGTCGTTTGTGTGCCGTACGTACGGCAGCACATAAGGCTCCCAAGCGCTTTTTACTGGCGTTCCGCAAACACCCGTGCAATTGTGAAAAGGCCGAAATGACCCTCGGCGACGAGACGTACACAATTCTCACCCGTGATTTCTACCTCTAACCTCTTACATCTTACTGATGGAATCCTGTTCTGATAAAGTCCTCCCACTGTCCCTGATAGCCGTTAAACACGTTGATATCCACTGGTCCGGTGATACCGTTTACGCGGCCTTCGGGTGATAGTTGCCAATACACTAGTTTTACATCGGGTTTATATTCGCCGTAGCGGGCTATCCACACGTTGTGGTTCTGCTTGATATCAGCAGCATTTTGCATATGTTTGTTGATGAACATCTGGTTGATATACAGGATGGGACGCATGTGGGTACGTCGTTCCACATATTCCATGAAGGTACGTATGCGTCGCATCAGTTCTTCGTCTCCGCCAATGGCATTGATTTGTGCGTCGGTGGGTTCTACGTCGAGTACAGGTGGGAAGTCACCGTCGCGGAACAGCGTGTGGTTGACGAAAAATGTGGCCTGAGCCAGTGCCGATGTCTTCAGCGAGAAGAAATGGTAAGCTCCGACGCGTAGTCCCTGTTGTTTGGCTTTGGTGTAATCGGTCATAAAGTAACGGTTACGGATGGTCGTTCCCTCAGTACTCTTGATATACACGAACGACACGGGGAATGTCTGCCCGCCAGCGGGATGGCGCGACCCGAGGGAGGTAATACGTAGCTGACGCCAGTTGATGCCATAACGCTTACGACCTTTTTCATGCTGGTGACGTGATATGTCGATACCATAGATGCGCTCAGTGGTATAGCGAAGCCTTTCACCCAGAAAACGATCCTTCTTCCATGTTCCGACTCGTACGTGATGGGGTGACGACTCAAACCCAAAACCGTTGCGCTGGTCGTTGTCCCAGAATCCTTCGTAGTGTGAACCGTCCAGCGCGTCGTAAGTACCTTGTCCAGAAGCCTGTAGATTGCTGTTCATCTGTCCGCGATAGGTTCCCAGCGAATCAGTACGTATGACCTTGACGATGGTATCGGCATCATAGATGGCGCAGAGGATGCGCCCAATGGAGTCCTGCAGTATGGTGGGGCCATTGATGCGCCCTAAATGAAAATGTCCCGCCTTCCAGTAGCCACCGGAAATCTTGACAGCAGGCAACAGACGGTCCTTGGCGGAAATGCGAGTGGTGATGATTCTAGAATCTCTAGAGTCTCTAGAAAATCTAGACAGTAGCGTATTATACTGTGCAATGAGGTTATAGCCCTCGTCGGTGACGTTATGTGTTCGCAGGTAGTACGCCAGTTCGTTTAGCTGGGCAGCAACCAGCGCAGAATCCATCTGGGGCTGCTGATAGATGCGCACCTCCACCTTTTCGGGGATGCGGGGCGGCTGTGTGTTGCAGGCGTAGAACAATCCAAGAGCGACAATGGCCAGGGTTGCTTTCAACAGGATTTTCGGTTTTCTTCTTCCAGCCATGAGTCAAGGAGTTGTCGCGCAATAGAGAGTTTCTCGGGAATGTGAGGCAGGTGGTTGCGGTCAAACCACGCTCCCTTAGATAGCTCCGAGCGTTGTAGGTGGATTTTTCCAGAGTCGTAGTCGGCAGTGAAACCAACCATCAGTCCACAGGGGTAGGGCCACGGCTGTGAAGCGAAATAGCGCAGGTTAGTGATGTGCAGCCCGGTTTCCTCCATCACTTCGCGGTGGACGGCTTCTTCCAGCGTTTCGCCTGTCTCTACGAAGCCCGCCACAAGCCCATAATGGTCGTCGCGGAAACTGTTGGCATGAACCAACAAGACTTCGTCCTTCCGTCTGACCAGCACGATAATGGCGATTGCCAGCTGGGGCCATATCTCTTTGCCGCAATGCTCACATTTTTTCGAGATGGGCGTGTCGAAACGCATAGGACCTCCGCAGACACCGCAGAACTTAGTGTTCTGATCCCAGTAGAGCAGTTCGTGACACTTGCCGGCCTTCAGGTAGTCTTCCTCCGGCAATTTATAGTAACTTTGTCGCAGCGGACACATCTCATAACGTTCGGAACCCGTCAGTGGTTGGTCAATGCGGTAGGCCTTGTGGCCGTCAATATCCATCACCGTCGTCCAAGGTTTGAGTTCTGTGGGCTGTTCGGTGGGTATCCGATAGGCGTCGCCAATCTTTTCCAATACAAGGTCTGACTGACAAAAAACGAAGTATTTCATTCTCCAAAAATCAATTTACGGTCACGTTCAATGGCGGGCAGTGCCCATGCCTCGGGGATGAAGCGCCAGTTGTTCAAGGGTTTTGGCGTGATGCTGCCCTCGCGTTCAATCTTCTCCGTCAGATAGTGACGTTGGTCACGCTCACTTTGGTATTCTATACGTTGTGGGATAGAGTCCAACGGGATGCCTGCTCCACGCACCAACAGTTCACCGCCGCCATTACCCCTATAGCTGTTCATAGCCACGCGATACCATGCGTTCTCGTCGAACGGCTGACCATTAGACAACTGCAGGATGTGCACTTTCTGGCCGTCGGGCTTGGTGACGTCGACGACGTAGTCAATACCTGCTGCAGAGTCGAAATTAAACGTGAAGTTCTTGAAATTCTCACGTTGGTTGTCGCCGGCCACCTTCGGAGCCAGCAGCATGATATGGTCGTCGGGCGATGTCATTGTGTTCACCCATTGGTCGTACGACATCTCGAGGAAGTTGCGAATCTCCTTTCCTGTCATACGTACCACGTAGATGCCGTTCTCGAAGCGGTAGAGTTTGAACATATCACTCTGATACACCGGTCCTGCCTTAATCTCGCTGTTAAATGTCAACGGAGCCGTGAAAGACACGTCGGCATGGGTATGTTCCAGTTGCAACTGGTGGATGAGGTCGACGAAGGCTGCTGGACCGAAGAAAGCGTCTCTCGAGAGCATGTTGTCGTTGAACAATCCGATTTTACGCTCTACGAAAGCCTTCACCTCGTTGATTCGGGGCTGAAAATGCCGCATGAAGTCCTCATCGAGGGGCTCCTTTGTCACATCGACGAGTTCGCCTTTCTTGCTGGTAACCTTGCCGCCGCTCACCTGGATGGTTGCAACGGCCACCTTCTGGGCGTTACACGAAGGGTCGAGGCAGAGCACGTTTTTAACGGTGGTGTTGCGTTCCCGATGATCGTGACCGAAGAAAATGACGTCCAGTCCCTCCACCTGTTCGGCAACCTTCTGCGTGGCATCTTCGTCATACGTGTCGGTGACGATACCGCCGTCCCAACCGCTATGGAATAGTCCGATGACGACGTCGGCCTTCTCTTGTTCGCGCAGGATCTTCACCCAGCGTTTCGCACAAGATACCATCTCTTCGAAACGCATACCCGTCCACAGATTCTTGTGCAGCCAGTTGGGAATGGCGGGAGTCAGCATACCGAGGATAGCTACGCGTACGCCCTCGCGCTCAATGATAAGGTACGGGTCAACATAGGGTTTGCCGGTCTCCGTATTGATGATGTTTGCACCGAGAGTGGGGCAGTCGAGTTCCTTGATCCATTTGTCGTAAACCTTGTGTCCTACCTCCACGTCGTGATTGCCGAATGTCTGGGCGTCGTACTTCAGGTAGTTGACGACCTCAGCGGCAATATTGGGCTTGTCGGTGGCCACGAAATTGGTGTAATAGCAGGTGGGCTGACCTTGCAAGATATCACCATTCTCAAGGAGAATCAGACGATTGCCCATCTCCTTGCGTTGACGCTTGATGTAACTGCTCACACGGGCCATCGTGCCACTCATGTCGCGGCGCTCGGTGAAGTTATAGGGAAAGAACGCCCCGTGGACATCGGACGTCTCCACGATACGTAGCGTGACGGTCTTTGGCGACTTGGCCATCAGGGTTGTCATGCTCATTAAAACGGCTGTTAAAACGATTATTTTTTTCATACTGCAAAAGTACAAAATAATTTCGAAACATCCAAATATTTTGCGTCTTTATCGATTTTTGAGGAATTCCTCGGCGCGACGGAGGTCTTCGGGAGTGTCTATGCCGACGGTTTCGACGTCGGTGAGACCCACGCGGATGCGGTATCCGTTCTCCAGCCAGCGAAGCTGTTCCAAACTCTCGGCAAGTTCCAAGGGCGATTGCGGCAGTCGGGTAACCTCACGCAAAACCTCACGACGATAGGCGTACAATCCGAGGTGTTTCAGGAATGGGTAGTGGTCAATCCAAGTGGCCTGTTCCTGCCCCCGAACGAAGGGAATGACGGAACGGCTGAAATAGAGTGCAAAGCCTCTTTTGTCGCATACGATTTTTGGAGAGTTTTGGTTCAAAACAGCATCCATTGTATCGAATGGCTTTCCGAGTGTACCTATCTGAGTCTCAGTGAAGTCAAACAGTTGCATTAAAGTTTTTATTTGAGACTGTTGGATAAAGGGTTCATCACCCTGAATATTGATGATGACGTCAGCGCTCGTACCGATTTTTTCAGTCGCTTCCTCAATGCGGTCGGTACCGCTTTTATGGTCCGCACGGGTCATAACGACACGGCCTCCGAAAGCCTCGACTGCATTGGAAATCCGTTCGTCGTCAGTAGCGACATACACCTCTTCGAGTACGGAAGAAGCCTGTTCATATACTCGCTGGATGACCGTTTTGCCTCCCAAAATGGCCAGCGGTTTGCCCGGAAAACGCGATGAGGCGTAGCGCGCGGGGATGATAGCAATGAATTTCATACTACTAAAAATCTTAATACGGCGCAAAATTACAAAATAAATCCAAAAAACGAATAAGTTTCCGTAAAATATTTGGTAGTATCGGAAATTTTTTTATACCTTTGTGAAGTTTTTGATTATACGACTAAGAATTATGGTTAAGACAAGATATATACTCACAACTATATTGGTATTGGCCGCACTCGGGGTGTCGGCACAGAAGATTACACTGGGCTCGTACAAGATGAAGGACGGCGGCAGCTATCAGGGCGAGATGCAGGCAGGAAAGCCGCATGGCAAAGGACGTACCACATGGAAGGACGGCGATATGTTTGAGGGCGAATATGTCAAGGGCAAGCGTCAGGGCTTCGGTATTTACACCTTCGCCGATGGTGAGAAATACGAGGGTGAATGGATGCAGGACCATCAGCATGGTAAGGGTACGTACTATTATTCCAATAATAATAGGTATGAAGGGCTTTGGTACCGTGATGACCGCGAGGGTCACGGTGTGATGTACTATTACAATGGTGACAAGTATGACGGCGAATGGAAAGCTGATTTGCGTCACGGTCACGGCCGTTATACGTTCAAGGCCGGTGCCTACTACGACGGTGAATGGAAACAGGACAAGAAGAGCGGCAAAGGCCGTTTCGACTGGGGCGACGGCTCGGTGTACGACGGCCAGTGGGTGAATGACCACCAGAATGGCAAGGGTCAGTATAAATACTCCAACGGTGACGTCTATATAGGCCAGTTCGTCAACGACAGGCAGCAGGGCAAAGGCATCTACCGCTTCCAAAACGGCGACGTCTATGAGGGCGACTATGTCGAGGGTTCGCGTACGGGACAGGGAGTTTTCCGTTATGCGAATGGCGACAAATATACAGGTCAGTTCTTGAATGGTGACAAGTCCGGACAAGGTATGCTCGTGTGGAAGCATGGCGACACCTATCAGGGCGAATGGAAGAAGGACAAGCCCAATGGCCGTGGCAAGCTGACATGTGCCAACGGTGATGTCTTTGAGGGACAGTTCAAAGACGGCAAGATACACGGCGAGGGTATTGCCCGCTATGCCGACGGTTCGAAGTTCAAGGGCCATTTCAAGGCCGGAAAGCGCAACGGTCCTGCCATCGAGGAAGACAAGGAAGGCAAGCGCTTTGAGGGCACTTACGTTGACGACAAACGTGACGGTGACTTCGTGGAAAAGGACCGCAACGGCAATATCACTGCCCAAGGTTCTTATGTTCGCGGAAAGCGACAAGTAAAGAGATAAATGTGTTTAACTACTTAAAAATAAGATTGTTATGATTATCGACAAGATTGAAAACCTCAAGAATTACGCCTCGGTGAATCCGCTATTCCCGAAGGTGGTAGAGTTCCTCGCTCAACACGACCTCAATGCCCTTGAGCCCGGTAAGCACGAAATCGTAGGCAAAGACCTCTTCGTCAACATCCAGGTTGCCAAAGGCCGTTCCCCCGAGGAGGCCGTCATTGAGACCCACGACAAGATGATTGACATCCAGATTCCGCTGTCTGGCGAGGAAACCTTCGGCTATACCCAGCGCGACCAGTTGCCGAAGGCCGAATACAATGCCGAGAAGGATATTACGAAGATTCCCGACCTTGCTGCCGACAGCTATGTTACCTGCCAGCCCGGTATGATGGTCATCTTCTTCCCGCAAGACGGCCACGCTCCCTGCATCACAGGTTTCCCCGAGATTAAAAAGGCTATCTTCAAAGTGAAGGCCTAATCCCTAATAACCCTACAATCGCTAATAACCCTACATTAATATTATGGCAACAACGAAGAAAACAACGACAGCAGCCAAGAAGGCTCCTGCAAAGAAAACTGCTGCAAAGAAAGCAGCTCCGAAGAAAAAGGTAGAAGTTCCCCAACATATTGGACTGGTGCGCGACGACGGCTGGCTCGAACCTTTCGAGCAGGCTATCCGAGGCCGTCACGACCATGCTTTGTGGAAGATTGGTCAGTTGACGCGTAACGGCAAGAAGACGCTGTCTGACTTTGCCAGCGGTCACCTCTATTTTGGTCTCCACAAGCTCGCCAAGGGCTGGGTGTTCCGCGAGTGGGCACCTAACGCCACAGAAATCTACCTCATTGGTGACTTCAACAACTGGCAAGAGGACGAGAAATACAAGTGCAAGCGCATTGAAGGAACCGGCAACTGGGAACTGAAACTCTCGGAAAAAGCCCTCAAACACGGTCAGCTTTATAAGATGAAGGTGAAGTGGAATGGGGGAGAAGGCGAGCGTATTCCCGCCTGGTGCCGTCGCGTCGTACAGGACGACCAGACGAAGATATTCTCTGCGCAGGTGTGGAACCCCGAAAAGCCCTACGAGTGGAAGAAAAAGACCTTTAAGCCCAATAAGTCTCCGCTGTTGATTTACGAGTGCCACGTGGGTATGGCTCAGGATGCCGAGAAAGTCGGTACCTACAAGGAATTCACGGAGAACGTGCTGCCCCGTGTCAAGAAGGACGGCTATAACGCCATTCAGGTAATGGCCATTCAGGAGCACCCGTATTATGGTTCCTTCGGCTATCACGTTTCCAGCTTCTTTGCTCCCTCCAGCCGTTTCGGCACACCTGAGGATTTGAAGGAGATGATTGACACCGCTCACAAGATGGGCATTGCCGTCATTATGGATATCGTTCACTCGCACGCCGTAAAGAACGAGGTCGAAGGCTTGGGCAACCTCGCTGGCGACCCCAACCAGTTCTTCTACGAGGGCGACCGCCACGAGCATCCCGCTTGGGACTCGCTGTGCTTCGACTATGGTAAGGACGACGTACTCCACTTCCTGCTCTCCAACTGTAAATACTGGCTCGAGGAGTTCAAGTTCGACGGTTTCCGCTTCGACGGCGTTACCTCTATGTTGTATTACTCGCACGGTCTCGGTGAGGCCTTTGGAGGCTATGGCGACTACTTTAACGGTCACGAGGACGACAATGCCATCTGCTACCTGACGCTGGCCAACTGCCTCATTCACGAGGTCAACAAGAACGCTATCACCATTGCTGAGGAAGTTTCCGGTATGCCCGGCCTTGCTGCTAAGTTCGAAGATGGTGGCTACGGCTTCGACTACCGTATGGCGATGAACATCCCCGACTACTGGATCAAAACCATCAAGGAAGTGCGCGACGAGGATATCAACGTCTGCAGCATTTTCTGGGAAGTGAAAAACCGCCGTCCTGACGAGAAGACCATCTCGTATTGCGAGTCGCACGACCAGGCTTTGGTGGGCGACAAGACCATCATCTTCCGCCTGATTGATGCCGACATGTACTGGCACTTCGCCAAGAAGGACGTCAACGACCTCGCTCAGCGCGGTATCGCCCTGCACAAGATGATCCGCCTCGTGACGGCTGGTGCCATCAATGGCGGTTACCTCAATTTCATGGGCAACGAGTTCGGACATCCCGAATGGATTGACTTCCCACGCGAGGGCAACGGCTGGTCGTACAAGTATGCCCGTCGTCAGTGGAACCTCGTGGACAACAAAGACCTCTGCTACCACTGGCTCGGCGATTTCGACCGTAAGATGCTGGAGGTCATCAAGTCGCAGAAGAACTTCCAGGCAACGCCTGTGACTGAGATTTGGCACGACGATGGTGACCAGGTGCTGTGCTACATGCGTGGCGACCTCGTTTTCGTCTTCAACTTCTCGCCCACACGTTCGTATACCGACTACGGCTTCCTCGTTCCTACGGGCTCTTATGAGGTGGTATTGAACACCGATGCGAAGGAGTTTGGCGGCAATGGCTTTGCCGACGACACCATTACCCACCTCACCAACTACGACCCGCTGTATGTGCAGGACAAGAAGGAGTGGCTCAAGCTCTATATCCCTGCCCGTTCAGCTGTCGTCCTCAGAAAACTGTAAACGTGTTTTTTCATCAAGAATTAGAGAATTGAAGAATTCAATATCTCTCATCATGGCTGTGCTGATGCTTGTCATCGGCATAGCCATTGCTCCTCGTGACGTAGATCTGTACGCTCAGCACATGGAGAGCCTCATGGCCAAAGGTGACTATCAGGAGGCCTTGAAGGTTGGCGAACGTTCTGACAAGACGAACCGCAAACTGCTCCAGCTGCGTATGGAGGCGCTGAACCACGAACACCTGCTGGGTGAACGCCTCTTCCAGTATCCCATTACCGGTAAGGGTGATGAGTTTATCAAGAAAGGTGGCGACTACGAGCTCTGCGGATACCTCATCAACAAAGACCTTGACCGTTTTGCCGAAGTGCTGCCGCGCCATTACAAGATTGACAAGCAGCTGCCCCGTTACTACAAGCAGGCTTTGATACAGTACAATCA
The DNA here is from genome assembly GCA_902800245.1 of uncultured Prevotellaceae bacterium. Classification (GTDB taxonomy): domain Bacteria; phylum Bacteroidota; class Bacteroidia; order Bacteroidales; family Bacteroidaceae; genus Prevotella. The sequence goes on along the minus strand of CADCDY010000003.1, from coordinate 72,016 downwards.
CCTGCGCTCGAACCGTCCGGTCAACTATCAGGACGAGGTGTTGGAGACCGACTATCAGGATATGCAGCGTCTTGAGGCACAATATCCCGACAAGAAGGCTCGTCAGGTGGCAGTTTTCCGTCAATATGAAGGCACTTATTGGTACTTTTATGCATATTTGCACTGAAAAATGATATTTTTTTTGCAAAATGCTACTCGTTTCCAATAAAAATTAGTAATTTTGCGCACGATAAGTAAGAATTCTTAATTTTTATATGGTACGAAATATCTTCAAAGGGCTGGGTATAGCATTGGTGACGCCCTTCAAAGAGGACGGATCGGTGGACTATAAGTCTCTCGTCCGTCTTGTCGAGTATCAGCTCGACAACGGTGCTGATTTCCTGTGTATCCTGGCTACTACCGGTGAGACTCCCGTGCTCACTGCCGACGAAAAGCAAAAAATCAAAGAGACGATAGTGAGTCTGGTGGGAGGCCGCGTGCCTATCCTCATAGGCTGTGGCGGTAACAATACCGCAGCCATCGTCGAAGAGCTCCAGACGCGCGACTTCAAGGGTATCGACGGCATATTGAGCGTATGTCCCTATTACAACAAACCTTCACAGGAAGGACTCTACCAGCATTTCAAGACCATTGCCGCAGCCACGAAGCTGCCAGTGGTGCTGTATAACGTTCCCGGACGTACGGGCGTCAATATGACGGCTGCTACGACGGTGCGTCTGGCTAACGATTGCGAGAATATCGTGGCCATCAAGGAGGCTTCGGGCAATCTGGAGCAGGTTGACGAAATCATCAAGAACAAGCCCAACGACTTCGACGTCATCAGTGGTGACGACGCCCTGACGTTCCCCATGGTGTCGTGTGGTGCCGTCGGTGTCATCAGTGTCATTGGCAATGCGCTGCCGAAGGAGTTTTCGAAGATGATTCGCCTGCAGATGCGCGGCGAGTACGACCCTGCCCGCAAGATTCACCACCGCTTCACCGACCTTTTCTCGCTGCTCTTCGTCGACGGCAATCCCGCCGGTGTGAAGGCTATGCTCAGCGAGATGGGCTTTATCGAGAATGTGTTGCGCCTGCCTCTGGTGCCTATGCGCATCAAGAATATGCAGCGCATGAGTGATATTTTAAAAGAATTAAAAATCTAGAATCTCTAGAATATCTAGAATATCTAGATTAACTAGAAAAAAAACAATGGAAGAGTCACGAGTCATCCACGAAATCACCCCGCTGATGGGTAAGGACGCCCTCTATATTGCCGACCGCAGGAAGAAGGAGTTCACCTATCCCATCCACAACCACGAGGTGTTCGAGCTCAATTTTGTTGAGCACGCTGCCGGTGTGCGGCGTATCGTTGGCGACTCTAACGAGGTCATTGGCGACTACGACCTCGTGCTCATTACCAGTCCTGACCTGGAGCACGTCTGGGAACAGAATACCTGTACCAGCGACGACATCCGCGAGATTACCGTCCAGTTCTATTTGGACTTGAGCGACGACGGATTCCTCTCGCGGAACCCCTTCCACAGCCTGCGGAAAATGCTGAATGAAGCCCGCAAGGGCCTGTCGTTCCCCATGGATGCCATCATGCGCGTCTATCAGCAGCTCGACACGCTCAGCAGTGTGAAGGACGGCTTCTATGCTGTGATGCACTTCCTGACCATCCTCTACGAGCTTTCGCGTTGCGAGGGTGCCCGCACGCTAGCTACTTCGAGCTATGCCAAGGTCGAGGTGGAGAGCGACTCGCGCCGTGTGCTGAAAGTGAAGAACTATATCGCCAAGAACTATATGGACGAAATCCGCCTGAACACGCTGGCTGACATTGCGGGTATGAGTCCTTCGGCCTTCAGCCGCTTCTTCAAGCTGCATACGGGCCGTAATCTGAGCGATTATATTATCGAGATGCGTCTGGGCTATGCCAGCCGTATGCTCGTCGACACTGCCAGGAGCATTGCCGAAATCAGTTTCCAGAGCGGATTCAACAATCTGAGCAACTTCAACCGCATCTTCAAGAAGAAGAAAGGCTGTTCGCCTTCAGAGTTCCGCGAGAATTATCATAAGACGAGAGTCATCGTCTGAACCATTATGCGTATGTTAAGAGCGATACTGACCATAACCATCTGTCTCTGGGGAAGCATCCTGATGCCTCTCGGGACTCGTGCTGCCGGTCAGGATATCGTCCCGGAACTGAACAAGAAAATCATGCGTGCCAGTAAGGATAACTACAAGGAAGAACTGGCTAAGTCGTTGGTGGCTCGCATGGTAACTTTCTATAATCAGGGTAAGAAAGACTCTGTCAGTGCTCATTTTGAAGAGGATAAGAAAACACTGGCACGACTTGAGCAGTGGGACTGTTATTACGAATTGTGGACTTATTATATCAATACCTTAATATATTATAATAACCAGAAAAATCTTGCCCTCCGAGAGGTGCAGCAGATGTACGATGAGGCTAAGGAGAGTAATCAGACCTATCCTTTGGCCATTGCCTATTACGCGATGGGTAATGTCTATCTGAATATGAACAACCTCGAGGAGAGTAAAAATGCTTATCAGAAAGGCCTTGACCTCATGCTGACTATTTCGCCATATCCTTCCCCGACCCCTGAACTGTACTCTTATCTGGGTGACGTGCTTAACGAGTTGGGTAAATATGATGAGCTGCAACAACTGACTGTCGGATGGAAGTCTTTTCTCGAAAAATTCCTGCTCGAAAACAAGCAGTTCAGAAAGGAAAATCAAGACATGCTTTGGTTCTACTACGATATTGCTTGCGCTCAGTCAGCCTTGGGCCAGAACCGTTTGGATGATGCAGAACAGACTTTGCAACATGCGAAGACGCTGTTGTTTTTTGATCAAGGATACGAAGCAATGGCTTGGCTCAACACTCAGGCTCAACTGCGACTGAATCAGGGACGTCTGGACGAAGCAATAGAGTTGAATAATCGTCGTATGAGGTTGATCCAGCCTGGCGAGGATAAGGCTGTCTATCTGACTGTCGCCGCACAACGGGCTTCGATACTTAGCCAACTGCACCGTTATGAGGAGTCGTCGGCACTCTATCATGATATGTATCAGATAAAGGACTCCATTAGCAGGGCAGATACCAAAAACCAGCTGAATGAGTTGAGCACCATCTTCCAGGTTGACGAACTGAAGATGCAACAGGAGCGTGCACAGTTCCGTAACATGCTCATCATTATTGGACTGATTCTTGTGGGTTTGGTGATATTCGTCGTGTTCCGCATCATTGCTGCACGGCGCTTGAAGAAAGCCCACGACCAGCTGCAGGCTACCCACGAGGAACTCCTCACCGCCTACGACCAGCTGGAGGAGACGACGACCGCCAAGGAGCGTATCGAGAGCGACCTGCGTATCGCCCGAAACATCCAGATGGGCATGGTGCCGCGCACGTTCCCGAGCCGTCCCGACCTCGACCTCTACGGTTCTATGACGCCGGCGAAGGAGGTTGGTGGCGACCTTTACGGCTATTATCTGGCAGAGAGCAACGAGGAGGGCAAGAGCGACAAGCTGTACTTCTGCCTGGGCGACGTATCGGGCAAGGGTGTGCCGGCCTCACTGTTTATGGCTCAGGCCACACGACTGTTCTGTACGCTGGCAGCCCAGGAGATGAAACCTGCCGAGATTGCCACGCGCATCAACAACGCCCTGTCGGGCGAGGACAACGAGACGGGTATGTTCGTGACGATGTTCCTAGGCTTGCTCGACCTCGAGACTGGTCATCTGGACTTCTGTAATGCAGGCCATAATCCCCCTGTACTCCTGCGTAATGGCAAGCCCGAATTCATTGATATGATACCTAACGCCCCCGTGGGAATCATTCCCGAGCTCGATTACGAGGGTGAAGAGATAGCGGATATTACCAACTGCCCGCTGTTCGTCTATACCGACGGACTCAATGAGGCCGAGAACCGTCAGCAGGAACAGTTCTCCGACGAGCGCATCCTGGAATTGATGGAGACTGTGCCTTTCGAAAGCTGTGAGCAGACTGTCGAGATGCTGCGTGCAGAGGTTGAGAAACATCGTGACGGTGCAGAGCCGAACGACGACCTCACCATGATTTGTGTGAAGTTTATCAAAGAAGAGAATAACTGAAAATAAACTATAGGATTATGAGAAAGGAACTAAGACTGAAAAACCAGATGAGCGAGCTGGAGAAAGTGAACCAGTTCGTCGAGGAAATCGGCGAAGAGCTGGGGCTCGACTTGGAACTTCAGATGAACCTTAATCTGGTGATGGAGGAAATGGTGGTCAACGTCATTTCCTATGCGTATCCTGAAGGCAAATTGGCAGACATCGAGCTGCTGGCGGAGTCGGACGGAAAGGAACTTACCTTCGTTCTCAGTGATCGTGGCAAGGAGTTTGACCCCACCATGAAGGAAAGCGCCGATATGGATGTCAATCCTGCGGAGCGCGACCTGGGTGGCATGGGCATCTTTATTGTCAAGAACATCATGAACGAAGTAACCTATCAGCGTCTGGAGGGCAAGAATTTGCTCACGATGAAAAAAGACATTCAAGTTTAAAACATTAAAAAATTCAATAATTAAAAAATTAAAAAATTATGACACAGATTATCAAAGAAGGTGGTAAGACCATCATTAAGACAGGTGAGCGTATTGACACAATGAATGCTCCTCAGTTCGAACAAGACATCCAGCCCGCACTGGCTGACGGTGGCGTAGATCTCGAAATGGACTGCTCAGATCTTACTTATATGGCCTCTTCAGGTCTGCGTATCATCCAGAAAACCATGCGTACTGTCATGCAGCAGAAGGGTCAGTTCAAGATGACAAATGTCAGCCCAGAAATCTATAAGGTGCTGGCAATGACCGGTTTCACTAAGTTTATGAAGGTCGAGAAAAAGGCCTGATAGCGTTTTGAGATTAGTGTTTAGAGTTTAGCGTTTAAAGATTATGGTTTACGCTTTTGTTGTAGCATTAGTCGCAGCTATCGTGCTGGCTTACGCACTGTACACACAGAATAAGGCCAGCGCCAAACAGGCTGAGGAGCAGCAGCGTCTGCTCGACGACTACCAGCAGCGCGTCAACGAACAGCAGAAGCTGCTCGAGGACTATCGTGCGCTGGAGAAAAACTTTGACAATGTCGGCGAAGGTTACGAGCAGGCTCTGCTCGCCTTCGACAAGATGAACGAGGAGCAGGACAAGGCTCGTGCCGCCAACGAAGCCCTGCAGACTACCGTCCAGCAGTTGCAGGAGGCCAACAACCTGTTGCAGCTGGACGCCCAGAAGAAGGCTGAGGCCATGAAGCACGTCGTTAGTGACCTTATGGCTACAGGCGACCAGAAGCTGGCAGCTTTGGCTGGCAAGATTTCCGACCTGGACGAGATCCAGCCCAACCAGGCTCCCTTCGAGCGCACCGATAACATCATGGTTGCTCAGGTTGCCGAAGAGGCTGTGCGCCAGTCGGGCATCGACCAGGCTCAGTACATCAAGTTCAATCAGACGGTGGATCCCGCAGCAGCCGCTACGATGATGTCCACCAATCTACAGAAAGCTGCACGCTCGCTGGTTCACGTGTTGGACAACGCGCTGAAGTTCACCACCGAAGGCTCTGTCACGCTTGCCGTTACTGTCGATATGGACAAGATGCAGGCCATCTACACCGTCGAGGACACAGGCTCAGGCATTGAGGCTGACGACGCTGAGAAGGTCTTCGAGCCTTACGTGAAGCTCAACCAGTTCTTCGACGGACAGGGCATCGGACTCACCGTAGCCCGCAACATTGCCCGTCGTCTCGGTGGCGACCTCGTGCTCGACACCGCTTTTGCTGGTCCTGGAGCCCGCTTCGTGCTTTCACTGCCCATCTAAGACCGAAATTACCAAGAAAAGTAAAAAAGGTAAAAATCCTCCGCCACCTATTCTAACTGCCTGATAGACAGCAGAATGATGGCGGAGGATTTTTTTGTTATCCCTGCTCTCTGCTCCCAGTTCCCTGCTCTTTGCTCTCCGCTCTTTTCTCTTTTCTCTTTGCTCGCCGCTCCCTGCTTTTTAGGCCGGACTTAAGCGCCGGTTAAGTCCCTGTTCTTTAATCTGCCACTTAAGTCCTAGGATGCTACCACTATAGTAGCAGCATCGTAGCACTTTAGTCCTAGCTATCTACCACTTAAGTGGCAGATTCATTAAGTACGGCCTTATTACTGCTTAAGTCCGGTCTCACGACGGCTTAGGTGCGACCTCATTGCAATTACCTCCGTTGCTCAAAAATTCTCCGCCATTATCTTTCTGTCAATCAGCGGCTTAATCCATCTGGCGGAGGATTTTGCAAAAAAAGAAAAATAAATCGGCATAACCTTTGGTTATGTCGCAGAAACTTCGTATCTTTGCAGCGAGAAGTGTAAACTTCATAAGCAAGCATAAACTGATAAAATCAGAAAAATTAACAAATTAAATCAATAATAACATTATGAACAAAAGATTATTTAACCAACAAAACCTGACGCGAAGGCTCAGACTGCTTTCCGTCTTGTTTGCAATGCTGCTTATGCCGCTCAGCGCATGGGCAGACAGTTATTTCGGCATTAATACCACTAGCGGCTCATATTGGGTTACCGATGAAACCGCTACAGATGTATTAGGGGACGGTAGTCATAAGATAACCTATGATGCCACCAACAACGTCCTGACGCTCAACGGTATTGATTTGTCGTTTACTTCAGATGTTTCCTATACAGCTTTTTTAGCACTGGTAGATCAGGATCATCCAACCATTACGGTACGTTTGGTTGGAGATAACACCCTGGCCTTAGGAAACAAGGCATGTTTTTTCAATGGATGGGGTATTACGTTCACGACAGACGCATCCGAGCCAGGAACGCTGACCATTAATCCTGGAGATAATTGGGGTGGGGCTTTGTTCATTTATAATCCGACTTCACAATCAATGAATGCAACCTACAACAATGGACTCGAACTGATACAAAATGGAAATACCTATACGATCCAGGCTTCTCAAACGAACTATAACATTACCGTAGCTGGAACACCGGTAACCAGTCAGAATGCCGGCGGGATTACCGGCGATGGCATTACTGGAACAGTGACATATAACGCTACGCAGCATGCCCTGACACTGGAAGGTGCTACGATTGCTGGTAGCATCGTGGTGACGAATGAGAATAACCTGACCATTAACGTGAAAGGCGAGAACATCATCAATGCTGGTGCAAATTCCGCTCTAAAGTCGGAGACACAGGGTATTCCCGGACCAACCATTACGTTTGTTAAGGCAGGTGAGGGCGAATGTTCGCTTGAATTAAATTCTACTGGTGTCACCGTCATCTCAACAAAGTTCGGCGGTCTTTATTACACGAACCTCGCTTTGGTTACTGATGTAGAAGGTGTAAACTATGATTATCAATTCTCCGGATTAGGTTATTATGATTCTCAGTCACAATCAACTCTTCCAGTTACTCACGCCACCATCACATCACACACGGCGTATGACTTGTGGATTGGTGAAACTCAGGTGACAAGTGCCAATGCAGCCGACGTGCTCGGCGATGGTAAGGTGTCATTCACTAAAGGTGAAGGTCTGGATGCAGCGCCAACCGATACGCTGACGCTGAATAGTGCTACGCTGACCGTTCCTGTGAAGGTTGGCTTGCCTAATCTGGTTATTGACGTTCAGGGTGCCAACACCATTACTACGGATACTACTTGTATTCAGAATATCGCCGCAAATTTTGTGCCTTCGCTGACCTTTAAGTCGACCAGCGACGTAGTAGGAAACCTGACTTTGACGGATACTGACGAAGAGAATTATTATGGCGTGATTAGTGAGAACTTTTATTCTAATAATACTAGTTACTACACTATCAGCAAGGAACTCGCGCTGGTTATGTTGAGATATGGTAATTATACTTCCAATACATCTTATTTCACGGCTGGCGAAGTTCATAATGCTCAGCTTGTACCTTCTTACGGTGTTCAAGTTGGCGATATTCAGATTTATGCAGGCAATGCAGCTGATGTGTTTGAAGACGGAACGGTAAGCTTTGATAAGACTACGAATACATTGACGCTGAATGGTGCCAATAAAGGCGCTCTCAGCACATGGCTCCCCGAGCTGAAGGTTGAACTGGTTGGTTGTAACAAACTTACTGAGGTGGGTAGCTACCCAGTACTCCGCAGCTTATATGATGCTGAAGTGACAATCAAGATCCAATCTACAGGCGCAACAAAGGGTGGCTTGACAATGTCTCAGCCTTATACTGACGATGGTAATTTTTATGATGGCAACGTAACAGTGAACATCGTTCAACCTTTGGACGTGATATCAGGTAGTTTGACAGGAAATGACGGCAATGAGAACACAGTAGTTATCGGTGAATCATACAATCTGTGGGTAGGTGGAAATCGGGTGACTTCGGCCAATTCAGAAGATATCCTTAGTGACTATGACGGTACAATGTCATTTGATGCTGCGAATAACACACTGACCGTCAGCGAAGTCGGAGAGTTGCCGTTTGGCATAGAGAGTCAGTTGGATGCTCTGACCATCAAGGTCAATGGTGAGAACCTGATTTATTCAGAGTCAGGCGCCGCCATTTCCTATACTGGTAAGAATGAACAGGCTACGCTGACTTTCGTCAAGGATGCAGATTCAGATCTGACTTCTCTCACGTTGACAGCCTATGGTAGCAATGAAAATATTCCCAACAAGGCTATTGCCGGCTATGCTCTTGACAACATCACTATTACTACCCCCATGCGATTGACTTCTCCCACTTCGATGGACGACATGTTGAATGCAACGTCAGTTACCATTGCCGATTATAGTGAGACCTATGATATCAAGATAGCAGGAACAACGGTTACTGACGCAAATAAAGACGACGTTCTTGGCGACGGTACGGTGAGTTACGAATATGATACGAATACGCTTTTGCTGAACAATGCAACGATTATACCTGATACAGAGGAATGGGGTATTACTTATTCGGGCACACGAGAGCTATTCGCTATCTCCCTGAATGGTGACAATACTGTAAAAGGCGGTGGAGGCTGTGGTGCTATTTGTTATAGCGGTCCAGGCATCGGTCAAGACCCCACTCAGGTCACCCCTCCCGAACTGCAATTCATTAAAACCTACGACGCACAACCCGGCTCACTCACGCTGAATGGAATCAGCGGTTTCGGAGGTAATATTTCATTTGAAGATAACCTGGTCGCTGTTGGTGATTTAACAAAATACAATCAGCTGACATATATTGAGATAGGATACCGTGTTTGGGTTGATGGTGACCAGCTGTCAGAACATAACACCGTTTCTGGAATGACCTTTAGTCCCAGCAATCATACATTGTCGTTGAGCGGAATTGTTAGCAGCAAAAATATTCTGACATCTCTTGAGTCGCTGACTGTGAGAATAACCGGAACAAACAAGTTGGGAACAATTGGATTTGACGGAGATGACGGAGATGACGAAGAAGAAGGTACGCTGACATTCGTCAAGAACGACCAAAGCACGGCTCCAGAGAACAGCCTGACATTGGAGAATGAGGACGGTGGCGGTGCCATCTACGGATTCACGGAAGTAAACATCCAAAGTCCCTTGATGCTGAAGACGCCTGCGACTGAATCTGGCAATGTCAATTGGGATGAAACGCCTAAGGTGGTGATAAGTGATGTGACAGAAGTTATCAACTATGACCTGACTGTTGCAGGAACACCGGTGACGAGTAAGAATGCAGCTAATGTACAGGGCGACGATATCAGCGGTACGGTGAGCTATGCGAATGGCGTGCTGACGCTGAATGAGGCTTCACTTGCAAGTGGCATTACCAGCGGTCTGGATCAGCTGAAGATAGTCTTGGCTGGTACAAACAGCATTGCAGGAGAGATTACTGGTACTACTGGTACATTGTATTTCGCAGCAGATGCTGCAGATGCCAAACTGACATTCACAACAACAGAAGAAAATGCCGTTTCCGGGTTCTCTGAGGTGAAATATCTGAACGGTCTTAGAATGAAGTCGGTCGCTGGCGGCTATGATGTCTCGATACCTTCAGATTATAATTTGATGGTGGGCGGCAAAGCTATTACTTCGGACAATCGTAGGGATGTGTTTGGTGATGGCGGTTCCGTGATTTATGACGGAGAGTATACGCTGATACTGACGAATGCTGAGCTGACGCAGAAGATTGAGCTGGGCAGTGATAACACGCTTGACCAGCTGTACATCCACCTGGCAGGACAGGAAAACACGATTACATCGGCAGATAATGTTATTGTAGCCAATGCGAAGTCCAATATAGAGTTACACTTCGTAACCAATGGTAACTCTCCTGGTAAGCTGGTTTACACTTCGACGAATGCGTCGAATCCTACATTGGAAGATGCTTTCACCGGATTCAGTAAGGTGTCGTTCGACAATGAATTGGAAGCTATACTGAGTGGCAAGACCATTACCTTTGCACAGAAGATAGAGCCAATTATCAATGCTGATCCCACTTCCGGCAAGAGTTCGAATGCCAATGTGGACTTAACAGATGCTAATACCGAAATGGAGCAATATAATACTCCTGGTGCTAACCTGAACAATATGATAGTAGGCGACATCCTGTTTACGCTGAATGATGATGGCACCAAAGACTCTCCTGATGGTTATGATGGAAGTAATGTTGTCATCAATAGTGAGGTGTCGGATGAAGATTTGGCAGCAGCAATGAATCTTGAGCCGGGATCTGATGCCTTTAATGAGAAGTTCACAGGTCTTACATTTAAGCTTCCCGCGAGCACGGGTACCATATCTATAGAAGCTTGGAGTCTGAACGGCCACCAGATGTGCGTAAAGATTGGCGATCAGACGGCTACCTATATTACACTGACGGATACCCCGACAACATACGATATTGACTATACATGCAGTTCCGATACGTATGTTTACATCTACCTGCCTCAGCCATCATCGAGCAGCGCACCTCGTCACGTACGTGGACGTATTGGACCGAAGTCGGGTGTTTCCGGTGGTTTGGGCAATATCTCGGTATCGAGCAATAGTTTGGTATCTTCGTCAAGCAGTCAGCCTTCGTCAAATTATATGCTGCTGGATAAAATGGCTGCTGATGCTGTTATTGCAAGTGTCATTCCTGGTGAGGGTCTGGCGTTCAATGATGCTTCTATTACTGACCTCGAGGACGATATGTTCCTGGCGGGTGGTGTCTCAGGTGCTCAGCGCCGTTCAGCTCCTACGCTGAAGATCAGCTCTGACCTGCCGTTTATCGATATGCGCGGCACTTCTATCAAGAATATGGAGGTAAGTCGTTCGTCCGGTCCGTTCAATGGTGTGCCTGAGAATGTCTTTATCTATATGCCGGAGGGTAACACGACATCAGAGAAAAACGTAGTGATAGGCGACGTCTGCGACCGCATGGAGTTGAAGGCTGAATTGCCGGGTTCGGGTGTGAACGAAGCCAAGCCCTTTAAGGTTTCGAAAAACTTCACTGCCGCTCAGGCTACCTTGATGCGTACCTTCGCAGCTGGCGGTGATGATTCGAAGGCTACTATCTATCTGCCTTATGCTATTCCTCAGGAGACTGCCAATCAGTTAGGACAGTTCTTTAAGTTCGATGGCATCGACGGTGATGTAGTGAAAATGACGAAGGTTTCGGGTGGACTGAAGGCCAATATGCCTTACATCTTCCAAGCAAAGGAGGGTGGAGTGGTCAACCCAGAGGTCAAGATTGTAACAGTACAGGGATCGCCTGCCGAGACAGAAGGATTCAAGGGCGTTTACGAACAGACGAGCTGTGGCGGTGACAACTGGTACGGTTATGCTGCCGAGGAAGTTGACGGTGCTACAGTAGGACAGTTCGTCAAACTGGGAACTGGTGCTTCTATTGCTCCATTCCGTGCATATATGGTGGCTGATGGTGGTGTGCCAAGCTACGCTATCCGTTGGGGTGGAGTAGATGACGAAACGACAGCCATTGAGGAGCCTGAGATAAAGACTGTCAACGAGCGTAAACCTGTTGAGGGTTGGTACACGCTTACTGGAGCACGTCTTATGGGTCAGCCTACGAAACCTGGACTCTACATTTACAACGGACGAACCGTTGTGGTGAAGTAATGAAACTTTCCTGTGAACATTAATTAGAAAATAGAACACAATATGAAGAATAATAAGAAGATGTATGTCACGCCACAGATGGAAGTGGTGAGGATAGAGGAGCGAGTTTCATTGTTGGCTGGTAGTTACAATGGACAAGTGAATGCTCCCGAAATAGATACCTTCGACGACGTGGAAGTCTTTGAAACCGCGGGTCTCGATATTTTGGGGATACCGGGATTCGAGTAAATAAGCTTCAGAAGTATATGGAATCCATGTGGATTATATACTAGATGAGGCCTGCTATACGCTGACGTTTAACTTTATGTTGAACGTCAGCGTTGTGCCTTTAATGCGTAACTAACTATCAACATAAAAACAAAAGAACATGATGATGAAACAATCTATGAGATCAGTAATGACAATGGCCTTGATGCTTCTGTTTACCTCGGGAGCATGGGCTGCCGACGTGACTATTAAGAAGCAGCTGAATGGGGTGGCTACTGAGTCGGGAACGGCGACAAAAAGCATCAGTGAAGGTGTGTGTACCCTGACGGTAACGCCCCCCGACGGAAGCTATGTGACCAAAGATTTTATCACGGCATATGCTGTGTGGAATGGTAATATGGCACAGACACCTCGCCGCGATCCGGGATTGGTAGATAATCCCATTGCGGTAACGGCGTCGGATGCTAGTGCTGACCCCAGCGGCGAGACGAAATATACGCTCACAATGCCTACTGACGGCAGTGATGTCGAGGTGACGGTCAACTTCCAGTCGCGCAAGGCGCTGACGCTGACGATGGTTGAAGATATTCCCGATGAGACCTTCAACTGGGTGGGTCATGAACCGGAATTGATAATTAAGGACGGAAACGACGATCTGGTAAAAGGTACGCACTATACCGTAGTGTATTCGGACACCGTGAATGCCGGTACGGCTAAGGTAACGATTACCGGTAAGGGTATCTACACGACCATCAGTGATGGTGCCACGTCTATCGTAAAGACGTTCACCATCAATCCGATGGATTTGTCGAACGAAGGAATTGTTGGCGAATTGACTGCTACCAATTTTGAATATGACGGTGAAGAACACATGCCTGCGTTGGACGGAATATCCTATAATGACCACGATTTAGAATACAGCGTGGACTATTGGACAGCGTATCCTGACAGCGTCAATGCTGGTACTGGTATGGAGACTGAAGAGGGTGGCGCAAAAGGTCCCAGATGCGAGATCATTGGTAAGGGCAACTTCACAGGTAAGGTAATCAGGTATTTTACCATCGCCCAGGCCGACTTCAACGTTAAGATTGCTGATATTCCGGAGCAGACTGCCACTGGCGAGCCGATTGAACCGGAGCTGACGGTGACGTTTAAGAATACAAACAACAAAACAATCACTGTCGATGCCAGTGACTACAGAGCTGAATACAGCAACAACGTGAATCCCGGAACGGCAACGGTGATACTGTCGTCGACGGGCAATAACTTCAAAACGGAGCTGACGCAGACGAAAACGTTTATTATTAATGGCATCGAAGACTATCTTTCTATCAAGGACGGAGATGCTTTTTTGTCGAAACTCAGAGTGACAAATGGCAATACGTTTGACGTCAAGGCACATTATCTGGTGGTTTGTCCTGAGGACATCCTTGCAGCGGATTTGACTTGGAAATCTGATGATGAGACTGTTGCATCAGTTAACAATAACGGCGTGATTACTGCTGAGGGATATGGTAACGTTAAAATTACTTTGTCTTACGCAGGAGGTGGCAAATACGAAGAGGATACTTATGATTTCTACGTGGATGCCGCACCAAAGACTCCGACCATTAGCTTGCCCGCCGGTGCTTATTCAGAGAATCATGCCGCGATTACGATTACCAAGGAGGATGTTGCCGGCATGGCCATCAGCTATACGTGGGATGACATTACGGGTGATAATGATGCTACATGGACAGATTACACGGATGATGGCGTTGTGTTCCGGGAGGGAACCCTGTCGGCAAGGGTAGGGTACACCTTTACAAAGGAGAATAATACATATACCGTATATAGCGACACAGTCTCTGTGGCTTACACGGTATTGATTGATATTGCCACTTGTACGGTTACCGGCAATGATGACCAGACTTATAAGGGCTCGGCCTACACTCCTGAGCTGACGGTTACTCCTGCAGGAGGTGGAACAGCCTTGACGTTAGACACTGACTATACGGTAAGCTACAAAAAAGGCAACGCTGCCGTTGAGTCAATGATTGATGCTGGCGACTACACGATAGTCATTACCGCCAAAGAGGGTTCTGCCTATGGAGGTTCGAAGGAAGTGCCCTTCACCATTATCCCGAAGACGATTGTTGCCGACTGGGTGACGCTGGCGCAGGATACTTATGACTATACTGGTGAGGAAGTCAAGGCGGAAGTGAAAGTGACGGACAGTGACAGGGGTGTTGACCTGACGTTGGATGTCGATTTTACTGTAGCATATTCGAACAATGTCGCTGTCGGAACGGCTACAGCATCAGTGACAGGTACAGGTAACTATACTGGCGGACCGTTTGTCAAGAGCTTCGAGATTGGCTATAGGGTGTCCGGTGAGCAGTTGGATGAAGCGATTGCTGGTCATACTTATGGCACTTACTACAACAATGACAACGACACTTACCTGCCTGACGGCTATTCGGCCTACTTCATTACGGGTGTCTCGGGAACGACAGCTACCACGCAGTCGGTGACGTATATTCCCAAGGGATCGGCTGTGATAGTGGCAAAGGTGGCAAGTACGGGTGCTACGGCTCCAGGCGAGGGCAATATGATGATTCATATGAGTGCGGCTACGGATGTCGCCACGATGGCCGGAACCATCTATGGACTCTATAACGGCAAGCTGATGAAAGTCACTATGGGTACGATTGCAGCCGGCAAGAATGTGCTGCAAGTGGCTGGCGGCAGCGGTGCTCCCGAACTGAGCATCAGCATTGGCGACGATACCACCGGTATACAGACGTTGAACGTGGAACGTGGAACGTTGAACGACGATAGTTGGTATACGATAGACGGTCGCAAGGTTGGTTCAATGTTGAATGTTGAACGTTCAACGTTAAAGCCGGGTCTCTACATTAAGAATGGTAAAAAAGTGGTTGTTAAAAATAAATAAGGTACGCGCGATATGAAACACAATATGAATAGAATCTTAACCACAATGGCCCTGCTGGTGTTGACAACCATGACGGCATGGGCAGAGCAGAAGGTGAATATCACCATTACTCCCGCAAATAGCGGTACGGTGACTTATGCGATAAGCAACGGAGTATGCACACTGACGGCTAAGCCTGCTGATGGCTACTACCTCACCGTCGATAATCTGACGGCTGTGGCTACGCTCGACGGCGGTGCGGTGCAATCGCCTAGAAGGAGGATTGACGTTGTTGACGGCACACCGCTAGAAGTCAGTTACGCAACAGGTGACGACCCTAGTGCGACGACGACCTATACGATAGCAATGCCTGCGGACGCCAATCTGAACGTCGAGGTGACTGCCGAGTTCCAAAGCCGCACGAGCATTGATGGCGCTACCGTTACGGTGGCCGTGCCCGAGGGAGGCATCATCTACAACGGTGGGGAGCAGAAGCCCGCTATTGCCTCTGTCGTGCTTGCTAATGGTACGGCTCTGACGAGTGCTGACTATACGGTGTCAGGTTATTCCAATAACATCAAAGCAGGTAACAGTGCCGAAGTGACCGTCACCGGTCAAGGTAAATACAAGGGCTCGGCAACAGGCACGTTCGCGATTAGTAAAGCTGTTGCAACGGTGACGAAGGCTCCTGAGGCTTTGAATCCGACGTACACTGGTGCTGCTCAGAATCTCGTGACAGCCGGTGAGACAGAAAGCGGTACGGTAGTATACTCGCTGAGTGCTGACGGAGAGTTCTCTGAGACGATACCTCAGGCTACTAATGTCGGCAGCTATACTGTTTACTACAAGGCCACCGGTGACGATAACCACTCGGAATCGGCTGTTGGCAATGTGACAGCCACGATTGCGAAGGCAGACCTCGGTGACGTGACGATAGGCACTATTGCAGATCAGACGTTTACCGGTTCCGAAATCAAGCCCGCCGTGACGGTGATGTTCAATGGTAAGGCTGTTGCTGCTGACGAGTATAGTGTAGCGTACAGCAATAATATCAATGCCGGCACTGCAACAGTGACGCTGACGTCGAAGGACAAGAATTTCTCTACGACGAACACGAAGTCGGCAACCTTCAAGATTGTACAGGCAGAGGCTTCGTTGTCGTACAATATCTATGAGCTGACTACGGCCATCAACGTAACACCTATATGGCCTGAGTTGAATAATCCCAAAGGTGCGATTGTAGCCTATTCGAGCTCGAATCTGGATGTTGCTACGATTGATGAGAATGGCTCTATAACGATTGTGGGTACGGGTGAAACCACCATCAAGGCAGCTGTCAACGATCCCAACTATAAGGATGGGGAGGCCACCTATAAACTCAAGGTGACGGGTTACGCATACAATCTGAAGATTGACGGTCAGGTGGTGACTGATGATAACCGCAAGACTTTGTTCAATAATTCGGTGATGTTTGACGGTAAAGAAAGACTGACGCTTACCAATGCCCATATCACAAGTATTGAGAGCGGACTGGAGGCGCTGGAGATCTACGTCATTGGCAACAACGTCATTGAGACAACGATAAATGACAATGCCATCTTGGATTTGACCAATGGTCATCAGACGCTGAACATCATTACGGACGAAACGAAACCGGGTACGCTGACGATGAGTTGTGTGAAGAAGGTGGTATCAGGATTCAGAAAAGTTTCTATCAAGGCCCCGATGGCTATCATGAAACCAGAGGGTATGAAAAAGCTCAACGAGGGTAATTCCAATTATGCATTGCTTTGTAGTCCGCTGGATCCTATCGTTAACAATGATGACAAGAACAGCACTATCGACTATGGCTCTGGAGACCCTGAAGATCCACTGACAAATATAGTTATTGACGACGTGCTTTATACGCTGAATGACTTGCAGGAAGCGGGCCTTAATGACGACGGTACTTACAATGGTATGTTGATTATCAACTCCACCATGACTGATGGTGATTTGGAGAAGGCCATCAAAATGATTCCTACTACTGAAGAGTATGCTAAGACCTTCAAGGGTATCACGTTTATGGTTCCTGCCGGTTCGGGTACCGTCACCATCACGGCAATGACGCAGATTGATCACACCCTGTGCGTAAAGGTTGGCAACATGCCGGCAACACTCGTACAGACTAATGGCGAGCTGAAGTCAATCGAAATACCTTATGCTTGTCAGTCGGCCACCTATATCTATGTATATCACGTTGAGTCGTCTGGTGCAGCGAGCGCTCCCGCCGAAGGCAATCATCGCATTGGTCCTAAGGCAACAGTATCAACAGGTGTCACCGGCCTGTCTGTATCGGCAAATAACATAGATACACCCCCGGCAGGAATGTCAGACTATTTGAGCTTCTCGAGAGCCGACCTTAGGATTCCTGAGAGTGGTGTCGGACATATCGTTGTGGCAAATGCCAGCATTACTGACCTCGACGACGACGCTTTCGTTGATCTGACAGGTGCTTCAGCTAACGCATCACGGCGTGCTTTCCAGAACTATGATATTACCTATATCGACCTGCGCGGCACGAGTATCACGGGTAAGGAGTTCAGCCGTGAGGAAGGTCCGTTCAAGGGCCTGCCCGAGACAACGTTCGTCTATCTGCCCGCTGGTAACGAGGTCAGCAGCCCGAACATGGTCGTAGGTAGTGTTTGTAATGAGATGTCGATTGGAGACGGAAATCATACTTTCGAATGTGTCGAGGAAGGTTTTGTTGCAAGTCGTGCCATGTTGGAGCGTTGGTTCCATGCAGATGAAAAGTATCCTGTCTACGTGCCATTTGACATAAAAGATCCTGAGAAATATGGTATATTCTTTGAGTATAGTGGTATTTCTGATGGTATGGTCACAATGAATAAGACAACAACGATTGCAGCCAATACGCCCTATTATCTTCAGGCTAAAGAGGGTGGGGTTGACATCATTGAAGAAGCTGGCGTTAAAGTCAATCCTGTGACTAGCATCCCTTCAACAGGTATGATTGGTACATATAAACCGGAATGGCTTCCGGATGCCTATTTCTATGACAACGAGACAAAGAAGTTCCAGAAGGTGGCTGACGTACTGCCCTTTGAAGCATATCTTAATATAGAAGGTTCTGCTCCGCTCACTGTTTGGTGGGAAGGCGAAGAGAAGCCCACAGCTGTGGATGTTGTCCGTCGCAATAATGAAATAGGTAATAACCGGTGGTACTCGCTGGATGGTCGCCAGTTGCAACAGCATCCTGTCGAGAAAGGCATCTATCTGAAGAACGGAAAGAAGTACATCGTGAAGTAATCAGGAACAGATTTCATACTGGAAGAGGCGGATTTTTAGGAATCTGCCTCTTTTTTTGAAAAAAGTCCCGAAAAAGTTTGGCAGTTTCGCAAAAAGTGATTACCTTTGCACCCGCAAATCAGAAATAGGAACTAATTTGCCGCCCGGTTTTCGGGAAAAAGGAGGTTCCGTAGCTCAACTGAATAGAGCATCTGACTACGGATCAGAAGGTTGTGGGTTTGAATCCCGCCGGAATCACAAAGAAACGCCATCAAGAGAGATGTGACGGAACGAAAATGCGGAATGCCCAGGTGGCGGAATTGGTAGACGCGCACGTTTCAGGTGCGTGTGCCGCGAGGCGTGCAGGTTCGAGTCCTGTTCTGGGCACTCTTTTTTATTCATACATTATTTAATGTTGGAGAGGTGGCGGAATTGGTAGACGCGCTACTTTGAGGGGGTAGTGTCAATTGCGACGTGGGAGTTCGAGTCTCCTCCTCTTCACATCGCGGTTTTAGTTTGCGGAAATAGCTCAGTTGGTAGAGCACAACCTTGCCAAGGTTGGGGTCGCGGGTCCGAGTCCCGTTTTCCGCTCTTTTTTATACGGAAAAACAAAACAACCTTTTTAGATGAACTTATATATTCGATACTTTGACCAGGAAGTATTGGTTAAAAATGCAGATGAAGCTGTTGCTTTTCTCTCCGAGATAGAGGAGATAGGAATGAATCCAATGCTTGAGCGCGACATTCGTGAGTATGTCGGCAGTAATGTAATGTATCCCAAGCGTTATAAGGTTCGTCCGCGTGTCTATTTTATCATCATCAAGACCGAGGCAGAATCAATGGAAGATTTTAAAGATAAGAAGGCCGTGCGTCCTGTTGCCCCCGCTCCCAAGCAGGAGCTTCCAGCGCTGGTGCGTCTCAACGAGGAACGCTTCGGCTGGTACGAAGGTGCGCTCGATTTCAAGCGTGTCGCCGTCGTTCCCGGCACGAATAAGTTTCAGTATCGCGACACGCATTTTGTGGCTTGCTGCAAGGCGGTATCGGGTATGGACTGCTACAATCGCATTGTCGACCACTTGAGCGAGCGTGTGGATCCTCGCAGTCAGTTCCCTTCTGCCAAGGGTAAGAATTTCAAGTTCACTTTCTTAGGACTTTGCAAGTAAGCGCTTATGAATAAGGTGATGTTGATAGGTAACGTAGGTCAGGACCCTGAGATCCGTTATGTCGATCAGGGTGTTGCCGTAGCACGTATCCGTTTGGCTACGACAGAGCGAGGCTATACGTTGCCGAACGGTACGCAGGTTCCCGACCACACCGATTGGCATAATGTCATTCTGTGGCGTAAACTGGCCGAAATCGTCGAAAAATATGTCCATAAGGGCGACAAATTGTATATCGAAGGCCGTATCCGTTATTCTACCTATGACGACAAGCAAGGACAGCGTCGCAGCATGACGGAAATCTGGGCCGACAATCTGGAGTTGCTCTCTCCGCGTTCATCATCTGCGGCTCCTTCCGAGACAGACGCAACGACTGAGTAAGTATGGACGAATATCTTCAACAATTCTCTCAGTTTTTCGACGGTGTGACGCTGATGTCACCGTCGTTAGGTGCTATTATTGCCGGTGTGTTAGCCTGCCTATTGTTGCTGGTGTCGGGCTTTGCCTCCGGTTCTGAGATAGCATTTTTTTCTTTGTCACCAAACGATTTGAACGAGCTCGACGAGGAGCGGACTTCCGAGGATGTCAAGATCAAACAGCTGCGCGAGGATTCTGAGCGGACGCTGGCGACGATACTTATTACCAACAATCTGGTGAACGTCACCATCATCATGCTGCTCAACTATTTCATTGCGCACGTCATTGACTTTGGCGGTTCCTACTGGCTGCAGTTCCTGTTCGTCACCGTTCTGCTGACGTTCCTCCTGCTGCTTTTCGGCGAAATTATGCCGAAGGTCTATGCCGGACAACACCCCCTCAGTTTCTGTCGTCGTGCCGTCAATGGCATCATGTTCTTCCGCAAGTTATGCTATCCCTTTGCATCCATTCTTATCAAGTCGGGCATTCTGGCAGATAAAATGGTGCGTAAGGAGAGTCATGTGCTCAGCGTTGACGATTTGGAGCAGGCGTTGGAACTGACCGATAAGGACGATATCCGCGAGGAGAAACGTATGCTCGAGGGTATTGTGCGCTTTGGCGACGAGACGGCGAAGGAGATTATGACGTCGCGTCAGGATGTTGTCGACCTCGACTTCAAGGCGTCGTTTGCCGAAGTGCTGCGTTGTGTTGTGGCCAACAACTATTCGCGCATTCCTGTCTATCAGGATAATAGCGACAACGTTCGTGGCATCCTGTATATCAAGGACCTGTTGCCGCACCTGTCGAAAGGCAGCAGTTTCCGCTGGCAGTCGCTCATCCGTCCGCCGTATTTCGTTCCCGAGACGAAGAAGATTGACGATCTGTTACGCGAGTTCCAGGAAAATAAGGTGCACATTGCCATAGTCGTAGATGAGTTCGGTGGCACCAGCGGTATCGTGACGCTGGAGGATATCCTCGAGGAAATTGTCGGTGAAATCAACGACGAGTACGACGAGGACGAGAAGAACTATGTGCGTGTCAATGCCAACACCTTTGTCTTCGAGGGCAAGACCTTGCTGTCCGAGTTCTACCGGATTGTGAATGTCGACGACGACATTTTCGAGGATGTCGAGGGCGATGCCGACACCATTGCCGGCCTGTTGCTTGAAATCAAGGGTGACTTCCCGAAACTTCACGAGAAGATAGAATACCAGCATTTCACCTTCGAGATTCTCGATATGGAAGAACGCCGAATCTCAAAGGTAAAAGTGATTATACACGAACAAGACAAAGAAGGGACTAAATAAAAATACTCTTGGAGAATTTCTTTTTTCTCCAAGAGTAATTTCTTTTATTCCAAGAGTATTTTTACTCCCAACCGAAGCGTTCCCAGTCCATCACACGGCTCCAGACAAAGTTCTGCACCGTTTGGTTCAGCGGCATATAGCCGTAGCTGTAGCTTTGTCCTTCTCTGGGGATGAACATACTCACGCAACCGTATTTCAGGTTCGGGTCAAAAGTGGAGAATGCCTGATATTGTTCATAGAGCTCCGTCATCCATTTCATGGACATCCGATAGTAAGGCACCGCCTGCTGGTAGGTCTTGTCCCACGTTGCAAAATCCTCTGCCGACAACAGCCGCTCCATGATGGCCCTCATGTCGTACATCATGTCCACAGGCCAAAGCGAATAGGTGTTGTAACAATATAACGCAATGCCCGACAGGTCCGGAGTCTCAGGATACATCGGATAGCCGCCTTGGGCGCGCTCCAGCATATCGTGCGTCTTATTCGCCAAATCACCGACATATTTCGTGTCAATGACTGACAGCGGCACACTATAGCCGTCCTTCATATACGGCCAAGAACTTTGCTCTCCTGGATTCAGGTTATTGAAGTCGGCATAATAATCATAATAGGTGTCGATGATGCCCCGATACAGGTTGCTGCCACTCTTAAACAGCTGGGCCACCATCAATTTGTAGGGCGCGCCCCAACCTGGGATTTCGGCAGGCGAACCAATCATGTAGTCCGTCACGTCCTTCAGCTCGTAGCCCACCTCCATGCACATCATGTTACAGCAGTCGGCAAAGATAAAGCTCAGCTTCGGCATCACGTTTCTCGTCTGCAGCCCCTTCAGCGCACGGGCCATCTGGGTCATATTCATCCACTTGCCGCCACTGCCGTTACCTGTTTCGTCAATACCGTAAGCACGCTTCTGCGCAATGGTGTCAGGTTCTACGAGCCATCCCGAACCGTGTCCCCACAGCACCAAGCCATATTCTTTTGACGGACACAGTCCCACCACGCGCTCCAATACCTCGCTGAATAAATCGGGGTCGGAGGCGTAGAAATCACTAGGATACTTATACAGCGTGTCCATCGGCTGATTCTTGTCGTTCTTGATTTCTACGATAAAGGGTTTCTCACCGGCCAAGCTACGATCTACAAACGCTATCAGACGGCCGTCCGACGGAATGCCCGTGGCACCCTCCTTCATCTCGTTGATGTCACTCAACGCCGCCGTCGACAGGTTGTTGTCGCCCGAGATATATACCACCACAGTCCTCTGGGTGTCCTTCTTCACGGGCTCGTCGTTGTCCTTCTTACAGCCAACCAACAGGATGGCTCCACATAATATGATAAACAGTTTTCTCATTGCTGTTGTTCTTGTTCAAACATTGTATATTGTCCTTGTTGCTGCTTGCGCAAACGCTCCTGATACCACCACAGGCCGAACAGCATTCCGACAGCCATCAGCACCATGTACACCCAGACGGCCGTTGGCGACAGCAACGGACTCGGTGGCACCGTAATCTCAATGGTTCGTGTGTCGTAGGCCTCGGGCGACTCCAGCAAGAATGCCTTCACCTGGAACCGATATGTTCCTGCGGGCACGTTATGGTAGTGTGCAGTACGCGTTTTGTCGGCATTCACCCAGTCGCGGTCGTAGCCGTCCAACTTATACTGATACACCATGCGGTGCTGCAGTTGATAGTTCAGTGCTGCAAAGCGGAACGCAAATGCCGAACCGTGCGAGGGCAGCTCCACCTTGCGGCTCTCGGGCACGTAGTAGTCGTAGGTATCGTTCAGTCGCGGACTCTGCAACTCGTCGTCCAGATAGAAGTCCGTGATGCGCAGTTTCAGTAGCGAACCCGTCGCATTCTTCAGCTTCTTACGGTCAATGGTGTAGTATCCGTTCAGCGTTCCCACCAGTATGTTACCTCCTTCACCCATGATGACGGAACCTTCCGAGCACATCGTCTCGTCGACACCGTCCAACTGCGAATAGGTGGTGAAAATCTGTTTCTTCACGTCAAACGAGCTCAGCACGTGATCCGTCGAGAACCACACGTTACCCTTCTCGTCGAAGGCCATACCGCGAATCTCCTCCGAAGGCAGTCCGTCGGCAATGCCGTAGTTCTTGAATTTATATCCGCCATGCTCGTCGCGGCCCGTGACACAGCTCAGACCGCCGCTGTTCGTGCCAATCCACATCGTACCCTTGGCGTCGCAGGCCAGATAGACGATGTCGTTACTCATCAGGCCGTCCTCTAGGCGGTCCGTCATCCGCATCTCCTCGATGGTGACATTGTTGTTCCTCATCTGCATGATGAGGATACCGTCCGTCGTTCCTGCCCACACCTTGCCGTCCTTGTCGACAGCCAGTGTGCGCACCTTCTGGTGGGCGCTCTGCGGATAGCGCTTCAGTGCGTTCTTCGCGTGGATGGCGATATATTTTCCGGCTTTGTTCTTGCGCAGGATGTTCACACCGCCGCCGTACGTTGCTATCCAGATGTTGCCATCGTGGTCCTCCACGGCCTGGTAGGCGGCATTGCTGCTCAGCGACCATGCGTCACCGTCCGTGTGACAGATGTTCTGCACGTTAAATCCGCCGCCGGTAGGCGTAATCTTAAACACGCCCTTGTCCTTGTCGCACACCCAGTAGTTGCCCTGCGAGTCCATCGACATACCGTATGGACGGCTGATGGGCGTCCCTTTTGCGTCCTGGGTGATGGTACCTGTGTGGTTGCCCTGGGCGTCGTAGATGAATATTTTTCCGCGCTTGTTACACAGGAATGTCAGATGGCGCTTGGCGTCGTAGCACATGGCACGCACCTCGTTGTCCATCGGGTGTTCCGACTCTGGCATCACCAGCGTCCTCGTAATCGTGCGCTTCAGGATTTCCAGTTTCTCCAGTCCTCGGCGGATGGTCGATTCCCACACCACGCCGTCGTTCATCTCCAGACGGGCGTTCACCGAGTTCGACAGGTTCCACGGGTTGCTGGGGTCGTTGTGGAAGTACTCCACTTCGTCGGCCTCACGGTTGTAGTATCCGTATCCACCGTGATTCATGCGCACCCAAACCAGTCCCAATGCCTCGGTAAATTCCGCACCGCGACTGGTGTATTCCGGCACGAGGACGCGCTGGTTGAAGAATTTCACATCGCCCTTATCGGGATTCAGACGGTAAGCGCCGTCGCCCGAGTCCGAGAACCATATCAGCCCGTTACTGTCGACAAACAGTCCGGTAATCTCCTTTCCGAAGTCTTTCACCGTCTTCGGCTCCTGACCGTACGAGAATTCCATGATTTTTCCCGACCTGGTACCTGCGAAGATGTTGTATCCGTTCGAGGCCAGGCAGGTGATGTCCTCATCCAGGAAGTAGCCTTCCTTTTCCAGCGACAGGTTCGACGTGTTGATGCGGTGTACGCCCTGTTCGGTACCTACCCACAGGTCGTTGTGGTAGCCTTCCACCACGCATTTCACCGTCATGTTCCTCGTCATGATCTGCTCCTGCTTCAATCCGTTGCGGTCCAGGCGCAGTTTATAGAATCCCGTCTCACCGAACGACATCAGCACGTCGCCCACACTCGTCACGTAGGGCACGAAGAAGTAGTCCACGATGAATCCGTCGTGTCCACTGATGCCTGCCAGCGGATCTTCTATGCGGTCCGTCTGGCGGTTTAGCACGAATACGCGACCGTCGTACATCTTCAGCCACACGTTCTGCATCTGGTCGATGGTCATGCGGTCAATACGGTTGTGCAACCCCTTCACACCGCTGGTGATTCCCGTGCGGTAGTTGTAGAAGTTGTATCCGTCGAATCGCGACACACCGTTCCACGTGGCTATCCACACGAATCCGTAGTCGTCGTTATGGATGGCCGCAATGGTGTTGCTGGGCAGGCCGTTGTCGGTAGAGTAGTGGGATAATGAAGCCTGCAATTGCTGGGCGCTGGCATCCGTCGGAAACCAGAGCACCAGCATTGCAAGCAATGTTAGTAGACTCGTTTTGTAGTTTATAAATACCATTCTATGTGTTTAATAGGCGAAGAGGGGATAGCCCTTCATGGTCTCATTGACCTCGCCGCGTACCTTTGCAATCACCTGCTCGTTTTCGGGGTCGTTCAACACTTCCTCGATCCATGCGGCAATCTGCACCATCAGGTCTTCCTTCGCACCACGGGTGGTGATGGCGGGAGTTCCCAGACGGATACCGCTGGTCTGGAAGGCCGAACGTGTGTCGAACGGCACCATGTTCTTATTCACGGTGATGTCGGCAGCAACCAGAGCGTTCTCGGCCACCTTACCGGTCAGCTCGGGATACTTCGAACGCAGGTCAACCAGCATCGAGTGGTTGTCGGTACCGCCGCTGACGATGCCGAACCCGCGCTTTACCAGCTCCTCGGCCAGCACTTTCGCATTCTTCTGCACCTGCTTAGCCCACTCCTTGAACTCAGGCTTCAGGGCCTCACCGAAGGCAACGGCCTTGGCGGCAATGACGTGCTCCAGCGGTCCGCCCTGCTGTCCGGGGAATACGGCGCTGTTCAGCAACTGCGACATCATCTTCACCTGACCCTTCGGAGTCTTGTAACCCCAAGGATTCTCGAAGTCCTTGCCTAGCAGGATGATACCACCGCGGGGACCACGCAGGGTCTTGTGGGTCGTAGAGGTCACGATGTGAGCCCACTTCACGGGGTTCTCCAACAGACCAGCGGCAATCAGACCGGCGGGGTGCGCCATGTCAATCATCAGCAGAGCGCCCACCTTGTCGGCAATCTCACGCATGCGCTTGTAGTCCCACTCGCGGCTGTAGGCCGAGCCACCGCCGATAATCAGCTTCGGTTTGTTCTCAATGGCCAGGCGCTCCATCTCGTCGTAGTCCACGCGACCGGTTTCCTTGTTCAGGTTGTAGCCCACGGGCTTGTAGAGGATACCGCTTGTGTTCACCAGCGAACCGTGTGAGAGGTGACCGCCGTGGTCCAGGTTCAGACCCATGAAGCAATCGCCGGGCTTCAGCACAGCCAGCAGCACGGCAGCATTGGCCTGTGCACCGGAGTGAGGCTGCACGTTGGCATATTCGGCACCGAACAGCTTGCAAACGCGGTCGATGGCCAACTGCTCCACCTTGTCCACCACCTGGCAACCGCCATAGTAACGGTGTCCAGGATAACCCTCGGCATATTTGTTGGTCAGGTAGCTACCCATAGCTTCCATGACCTGGTCACTTACAAAGTTCTCACTGGCAATGAGCTCAATGCCCTTCAACTGGCGCTGGTGCTCCTGCTCAATCAACTCGAAAATCTGATTGTCTCTTTCCATTGTTTGTTTATTGTGTTATAATAATGTATATCTTTGAGTCTGCAAAGTTACGAATAAGTGAGCGAAATGCAAAATAAATTTCGATTTATTTTCATTTCCGAACGAAAGTAACTTCTTCGCTTGCGAAAAAGGTACATATTTTTTCGTTTTCGCTTTCCTCATCCTTTTCTTAACAGTTCCACGATACGCGACATCTGGTTCGGAATACGGATAGACTGCGGACATTTCGCCAGACATTCCTCGCAGTCCGTACAGTTGCGTGCCCACGTCTCGACATTCGGCAGGGCCTTGCGCAGGCCGTCGGCAAACTGCTGTTTCTTCTCGGCATAGTCGGCAGCCGCCTTGTCGGGCAACGGCAGTATGTGGTTGTTCACCGCCTCGTTGTAGTACGCAAAATTGCCGGGGATGTTTACACCGTACGGACACGGCATGCAGTATTCGCATGTCGTACATGGTATGGTGGGGAATCCCGACATCTGATCGGCAATCTCCGCCAACAGCGCGTTCTCCGCCTCCGTACACACCTCCAATGGCGAGAATGTCTCGACGTTGTCAATGAGGTGTTCCATCTGGTTCATGCCGCTCAGCGTCGTCAGGATGTTAGGGTAGGAGCCCACCCATCGGAATGCCCATCGTGCCGTGCTGTCGTTGGGATGGACGGCCTTCAGCTGGTCTTCCAGTTCCTTGGCCATCTTGCCGAAGGCGCCACCGCGCAGGGGTTCCATAATGACACACTGCACGCCCGTCTTCTCACATTTATTATATAGGTACTCTGCATCGGCATCCTTCCGCCAGCCGTTACCCATCGACGCGTGGCGCCAGTCCAGGAAGTTCATCTGTATCTGACAGAAGTCCCAGTGGTACTCCGACTGATGGTCCAACAGCCAGTCGAAGGGCCTGACGTCGCCGTGATACGAGAATCCTAGGTGCTTGATGCGTCCTGCCTCGCGCTCCTTCAACAGGAAGTCCAGCAGGCCGTTGTCCAGAAATCGCCCCTTCAGCGCGTCCATGCCGCCACCGCCGATGCTGTGCAGCAGGTAGTAGTCTATGTGGTCCACCTTCAGCCGCTCAAACGACTGTTCGTACATCCGTTTCGACTTGTCGAAGTCCCACTGGTTCTCCCGCTGGTTCGACATCTTCGTAGCCACGAAATATTTGTCACGCGGGAAACGGCTCAGCGTGTTACCCGTCAGCACCTCCGACTGGCCACCCATATACATTGGCGCCGTGTCGAAGTAGTTCACGCCGTGTTCGATGGCGTAATCCACCAGTCGGTCCACCTCCTCCTGCTCCCTGGGCAGGCGCATCATGCCGAACCCCAACAGCGAGATCTGTTCACCGCTACCGTGCTGTACGCGGTAGGTCATGCGGTTCTGACCTACGGCCACTTGCGTTTTCTCATCCTGTGCAAACATCCTCAGCGGACCCATCATACCCATGGCCACAGCGGCGCCTGCACCCATACCCATGCGTCGCAAAAAGTCTCTGCGACTCATGTTCCTCTTGTCATTCTTGTCAGTCATAGTCTTCGTTATCGTTTCGTTATCGTTATCGTTTAAATGCATATCTGCGCAAAGGTACGAAAAAAAACCGAGCCCACCAAACGATGAGCCCGAATTTTTTGTTTCCTTTTCCGGGCAGGCGCGTTGGAAGGGAGCTTCGCGGCGTCAGCCGATGAACTTCAGGATGTCGGCCACCAGTTCGTCCTCGGTCTTGCCGTCGGCAGTCATCACGAGGTCGTAGTTGCGGGTGTCGTAGCGTGAGGTGTCGGTAAATTTCTTGACGTAGTTCTCACGCATTTCGTCCACCTGGTCGATGGTCTCGCGGGCCTCGTCCTCGGAGAGTCCCTGCTTGCGCATGACGCGCTCCACGCGGAAGGGCATGGATGCCTGGATGAGGATGTTCAGGTGGTTGGGGTGGTTGCGGAAGACGTAGAATCCTGAGCGTCCGGCAACGACGAGCGACTCCTGTTCGGCGATGTCCTGCAACATCCTTGTCTCCGTCTGGAACATCTCCTTGGTGGTGGGGGGATACATGCCTTCGTTGTTCATGGCTTCGGCATATCCCACGCTGCCGACCATGCCTGGGGCAACGTTCAGGGCGCGCTTGACCTCGGTCCACCAGGAACTGCTCTCGCCCTTCTGTCGTTCGATTTCCTCGACGCTGAGGTTATACTCCTTCTGCAAGCCCTTGACAACGAGCTTGTCGCAGAATTCCACACCTAATTTCTCGGCCAGCTTACGGCCTACGGTACGACCACCACTGCCCAGTTCGCGATTGATGGTGATAACAAATCTTTCGTTCTTATTCATAATAATTGCTGCAATATTTATGTTTCTGCCTGCAAAGATACGAATTAGTGAGCAAAATACCAAAACAAACCCAATTTTTTTTCGATTATTTGGTCGGTTCACTTTTTTTGTGTACTTTTGCACATCAAAACTGAATAAAACATGAATTACGAAGAGTTACTGGCAGCCAGGAATGATGGCAAGAAGCATCCGGTGATGCTGCCGATAGGCGGTTTCTATCGTGAGCAGGTGGACGGCAAATGGCGTGGAGTGGTGGACATTCGTCCGGAACTGAACCAGAACATCGCCTTTGCGAAGGCCTTGCAGGCGGAGTGTGAGCGGAACAAGACGCTGATGGACAAACACCAGCTGCACTATACGCCCGTGACGAACGACGAGGGCGACGTGACGCGCCTGGAGCTGGAACTGGGAAACTACCAGACTTTCGACCAGTTGCTGAAGGACAATCCGGCAGTGGTGGCCGAGAAGGGATTCATGGACAACGTGCTGACGTCGCTGGCGGATGCTACGACGTATCTGCACGAGCAGGGACTGCGCCATGTGTGTTTCTCACCGAAGACGGTATTTGTGCGCAAGGGTGACAACAATGCACTGTTGCTGACGCACGGCTCGTTCTACGGTGGACTGAGCGACCAGCGGGCGTTCTATGGCGACGATGCCGAGTTTGTAGCTCCCGAGGTGTTGAACGGTGGTTCGATAGACAACCGTTGTGACATCTACAGCATCGGTAAGTTTATGCTCAGCCTGTATGACCAGAGCGACCTGCCGCTGGAGTACCGCAAGGCACTGAAGAAAGCCGTCAGCGAAGCCCCCGAGGACCGCTACGACACGCCTGCAGACATGGTGAAGGCCATCATGAAGCGTCGGGCCAGTTTCCGTTCGGTCATGACCGTTGTCATTGCCCTGGTCATTACGGCGATATGTGTGGGCCTGTATTTCGAGTATTTCCCTGAGACTCAGCCTATTGAGTTTGTGAAGCCTGTTCCGCGCACGGCGACCGACGACCTATTGGACGACGGTTTCGACCCGGCAGAACTGGGTGTGACGAGCGATGGTGACTCGCTGGTGGTGGACGAAGCCGACCAGCGTGACTTCCAGGCGAAGGCCGAGGAGATATTCCGTAAGCGCTACGAGAAGGAGGCCGACCGCATCCTGTCGAAGATATATAATAAGGAGTATATGAGCAATAGCGAGAAGAAATTCATGGCGGAGAGCGAGTCGACCATTGAGGAGCTGATGAAGTCGCAGAGCGAGATTGGTGCCGACGCGGGTCTGACGCCCGAGCGTTCGCAGCTCATTGCCACTGAGATTATTGACCGTATCACGAATCAGAAGAAACAACAGCTGAACACCAACAGTCAAGAACAGCAATTTGGTTTGAGTGCAAGATAGCCTACGAGAAAGTGATGGAGGACGGCTTGCAGAAGAAGGTAAAGGAGAATTACGTAGTGGACGCCCTGAGCTTTACGGAGGCCGAGAGCCGCATTATGGAAGAAATGTCGAGCTATATCAGTGGCGAGTTTACTATCGAGGATATCAAGATTGCCAGCTATAAGGAGATCTTCTTCTCGGAAGAGGAGATGGCCGACCGCTGGTATAAGGCAAAGCTGCAGTTTATCACCATCGACGAGAAGACGGAGAAGGAGAAGCGCTCGAACGTGAACTACCTGGTGCAGGCCGGTACGCTGAAAGGTGCCGTGAACAACATCGAGAGCGTGATGGGTACGACGATGATTGACTACGTCATTGCCACCGTTGCCGAAACCACGCTGATGGATGTGTTCGAATACGCTAAGAAGGAGCAGAATGCAACGCCACACTCTGACCAAAGGTCAGGGAACGACAAACCGGAGTTTGAAGGTTAATTGTCAATTATCAATTATCAATTGTCAATTAATATAATGTACGACGTTCAAGGAAATTTGCGTGAGGTGTTGTCCCGATTGCCACAAGGCGTCCGTCTGGTGGCCATCAGCAAGTATCATCCCAACGAATATATCGAGGCTGCTTATGCCGAGGGTCAGCGTACGTTCGGCGAGAGCCACGAGCAGGAATTGCGTCAGAAACACGAGACACTGCCGAAGGATATCCAGTGGCATTTTATCGGTCATCTGCAGACGAACAAGGTAAAATATATTGCACCTTACGTGACGATGATTGAGGCAGTGGACTCGTTGAAGCTTTTGTGTGAAATTGACAAGCAAGCATCTAAGAATGAGCGCGTTATAGACGTACTGCTGGAGCTTCATATTGCCGAGGAAGAGACGAAATACGGTCTGACACCCGACGCTCTGCGCGAGTTGATGGCCGGTGGCGAATGGCGCCAGTTGCAGCATGTGCGCATCTGCGGACTGATGATGATGGCGTCGTACGTGGACGACGAAGAACAGATCCGTTCGGAGTTTCGGTTGGCACATAGGCTTTTTGACGAAATCAAAGAGCGTTATTTTGCCGATGCGCCCTATTTCTGCGAGCGTTCGTGGGGCATGAGCCACGACTACGGGATAGCCGTAGAGGAGGGGAGTACGATGGTCCGCATCGGGACGACTATTTTCGGACCAAGAGTTTACTGAGCAGATACTGTCCGCGTTGCATGTCGCCCCAATGGATGGCGTGACGGGGACAGTGGTGATAACAGGCCAGACAATTCGTACACCGTTCGTTGTGTTGCCACACGGGCGGTGTACTTTTTATGTCGTCGACAGGACATAGCTTGGCGCACAGGCCGCACTGGATACAGGCCTCGGCATCGACCCAGAAATGACGGTCGGTGATGAGATGTTTGTTGTAATAACCGCCAATGACGTAGGTGTAGGTAAAGGGAATGGCGCCTTTGACGAGTTCCTCGACATTGCGCTGGCGTTCGGTGACAACCTGGCAGATATGTGTCATGCGCTGGCGGGCATTCTCGACTTTCCGGAGGGCTTTCTCTTCGGTGTCGAGATGGAGGAACGAGAAGCAGACGTTGGATTCGGGCATGACGATGGCAAAGCGCGCATCGGTGTGTAACCCCTTCTGCATCAGTTCTTTATCGAAGATGCGCATGGCGTAGCCCATGTTGTCGCCACAGGTGGTGAGGGCGTAGATGTAAGAGAGCTGAGGGCTGACGGAAGATGTCGGAAGGGTGAAGGTGGCCTTGCGGATGAATTCACGGACGATGCGTGGCGGTTGCCAGCCGTGGGTGGGAAAGCAGAATCCCAGGCGTTCGCCGTCTTTCAGCGTATAATGGAGGTCGCCTTTGTTGAGCTCGTCAGGAATAAAGCGCAGTTCGTCGTTGGTGGCTTCTGCCAGTTGCTGGGCAGCCCAGCGGGTATTCCCCGTGCCAGTGAAATAGAATATCATAGGGCGGTCCTCCTCTTGAATTCAGCACAGGTGATGGCTGTCGCTATGGCCACGTTGAGGCTTTCTGCGGTGTGGTCGCCCGTGTGGTAGTTGGGGATGAGCAAACGGTGTGTGATATGCTGGCGGACGGCCTCGGAGATGCCGTTGCCCTCGTTGCCCATCACGATGATGCCGTCAGCAGAGAGAGGCTGTTCGTAGATGTTCTTGCCGTCGAGTAGGGTGCCATACACGGGACATTGGCATTGAGCGAACAACTCCAGCAGGTCGCAATATATAATATGTACGTGTGCGATACTGCCCATGGTGGCCTGGACGACCTTGGGGTTGTATACGTCGGCAGTGTCGGGCGAGCAATAGATGGTGTCGATGCCAAACCAGTCGGCAATGCGGATGATGGTTCCTACGTTGCCAGGGTCCTGAACGCCGTCGAGCGCGAGGGAGAGCTTTTGGCTGTTAGCTGTTAGCTGTTGGCTTTTGGCTGTTAGCTTTTGGCTGTTAGCTGTTGGGATTTCGAACAGGGCCAGTACCTCCTGTGGGTGTTGCAGGAAACTGATGCGATGCAGCTCTTCGTCGGTAATGAGCTGTGCATCAGGACGTTCGGTGGTCGAAAAGATGGAGTGGGGGACGTAACCCGCCTGTAACAGGTCACCGACAACCTTTGGCCCTTCGGCCACAAAAAGGTTCTCGCGCCGGCGGTTTTTCTTCAGCTCGAGCGAGCGAATCAGCTTGATTTGGTTCTTGCTAATCATGTTTTTTGCATTATTTGTGTGCAAAATTACGAAAAAGTTTAGTTTTTTTCGTACCTTTGCCTCGAAAATGAAGCAGTTTTTTTTCATTGGCGCCTTGTTGGTCATGATTTTGACCTCGTGTTCAGAGACGAAATATGTCGCTGAAGGCGAATATCTGTTGGATAAGGTGCAGGTGAAAAGTGACGCTCCTGTTCGTGGGCTGACCACTGCCGAGATGCGGGATTACATCCGTCAGACCGGTAATTCGCGATGGTTTTCGGCAATCAAGATACCTCTCTACACCTATTCTCTCTCCGGACGCGACACGTCGCGGTGGGTCAACCGCATGTTGCGCAACATCGGCGAGGCTCCGGTGCTCTACGATTCGGCACAGACGCTGCTGTCGATCAAGAGTCTGCAGGCCCAGATTCAGAATATGGGTTACCTGCGTGCGACGGTTGACGCTGACAACACGACGAAGGGACGTAAACTGCGTACCACGTACAATGTTCATCCGGGTGACATTTATTCGCTCCGTCACGTCGATTACGACATACAGGATACGGTGATAGCGCAGATTCTGGAGGTGGACAAGCCCGAGAATCGTGGCTTGCACCGCGGAATGACCTTCAGTCTGGAGACCCTCGACAATGAGCGCAAGCGTATCACCCAGTTGCTGACAAATACGGGTTATTACCGTTTCAACAAGGACTTCATCACGTACAGGGCCGACTCTGTTCCGGGAACAACCGGCATTGACCTCACGCTGGTGCTGCACCGTTTCCGCAACAATCAGGTGACCGACACCAATCACTTGCAGTACACTATCCGCGACATCCGCTTCCATAGTGGCAATGCCAACGATACGGTTATCCACCTGCGTCCCACCGTGTTACGCAACAATACCTTCATTCGTTCGGGCGACTTGTATTCGGCTAGTGACCAGCAAACGACCTATAATCATTTCGGACGTCTGGGGGCCATTCGCTATACGAACATCAGTTTCCAGGAAGACACCGAAAAGAGGCTGCTCGACTGTGATATCCAGCTCAGTACCAACAAACCGTCGTCGATTTCGTTCCAACCCGAGGGTACCAATACTGCGGGTGACTTGGGATTTGCCGCATCGCTGACCTATCAGAACCGTAACATCTTCCGTGGTTCTGAATTGTTCTCCGTCGAATTGCGCGGAGCCTATGAGGCTATCAAGGGACTCGAGGGCTATTCCAACTCCAACTTCCTGGAATACAGTCTGCAGACGAGTCTGTCGTTCCCGCGATTCATTGCCCCCTTCCTGTCCAACGCGTTCCGTCAGCGTATCAACGCATCGTCAGAGGTCTCGCTGATGTACGATTTGCAGGACCGCCCCGAGTTTCTGCGTCGTGTGATGAATGCCAGTTGGCGCTACAAATGGAACAATCCCCAGCATTACGACCGCTACCAGATAGACCTGCTCGAATTGAATTTCATCTCGATGCCCTGGATTAGCGACAAGTTCAGGGAAGACTATCTGAATGATGCCGCGAGGCGTAATTCGCTGGTACTCATCAACTACTCCGACCTCTTTATTATGCGCACGGGATTCCGCTACAGCTATAACAACGGACGATTTGCTATCAAGACGAACATCGAGACGGGTGGTAACCTGCTGGACTTGATGGCTCACTCCTTTGGGTTCCACAAGAATGATGAGGGCGAATATACTTTCCTGGATGTGGCTTATGCACAATACGTGAAGGGTGATGTGGACTATACGCGCAACCTCCAGCTCGGCTATCGTCGCCAGCTCGTGTTCCATGCGGGGCTGGGCATAGCCTATCCCTATGGCAACAGCGACGTGCTACCTTTCGAGAAGAGCTATTTCTCGGGTGGTGCCAACAGCGTTCGCGGATGGAGCGTGCGTAGCTTGGGTCCGGGAAGTTTTCACAACGATGACGGTAAGGTAATTTATATTTACCATATCGGTGACATGAAACTCGACCTGAACATGGAGTATCGTGCCCACCTGTTCTGGAAGTTTGACGGTGCGCTGTTTGTGGATGCCGGTAATATATGGAACTTACGCGATTACGAGGATGTTCCGGGCGGACAGTTTAAGTTTTCAGAATTCTGGAAACAGATAGCCGCCAGCTATGGTTTGGGATTCCGCTTGAATTTCGACTATTTCATTCTTCGTTTCGACATGGGTATGAAGGCCGTCAATCCCGTCTATAATAACAGTCGCGAGCATTTCCCGATAGTGCACCCCAAACTCAGTCGCGACTTTGCTTTTCACTTCGCGGTAGGCCTTCCATTCTAACCTTCCACTCTCCATCGCGATGGACGACAGTCACCAGAAAAGTGCCTTCCTGTTGTATTTCTGCGGGTGCTCCGATAGCGGTGGCTTTCAGAAACTTTCTGACGGTTACGGTGACCACACGCACGGTGTCGTTGGCTACCGTGAAGTATTCCTCAGCACTTGCTGTCGCCCCACCATTCACCAGTTTCAAGTCCTCCTCCGTAGTGTTCGACGCGGCAAAGCGTAACCATCGTTCGCTCTCTGGCGTCGCATAGTTGGAGGCATCCTTGAAATCGCAGTTGAAATATGCCTCAGCCCATTGGGTTGCGGTGTTTTTTGCCTCGTCGTCTCCGTTGAATCCAGTGTTGCAACTCGCCATCAGAACAACTGTCAGAAGGGAAAAAAGTAGTCGCATAAACATTAAATATGTAAAATTTCTCTGCAAAGATACAAAAAACTCTTAATTCTTGTCTCTTATTTCTTAACTTTTTTATACCTTTGCACAAATTTTGGCATGAGTGTATGATGAAATTCATCTCTTTCGGTAGTGGAAGCAGTGGTAACTGCTACTTGCTGACCACTCCAAACGATGCCCTGCTGATAGACCTTGGAGTCGGTCTGCGCGGCCTGAAGAAAGATTTCCGTACCTACGGATTCAATCTTTCTGAGGTTCATCATGTGCTCATCACCCACGACCACGCAGACCATATCAAGTCGGTGGGTTCCTTCAGTAATGACTACCAAATCCCCGTCTATGCCACACATGAAGTCCATGTAGGCATTACGCGCAACTATTGTATATCGCAGAAGATTCCTGCTGCCCTTGTTTGCATCATCGAGAAGGGGAAGACCATCGAAATCGGAGACTTCAAGGTGACACCTTTCGGAGTGCCTCACGACAGTAGTGACAACGTAGGCTATTTCATCGAGGCTGA
The DNA here is from genome assembly GCA_902800245.1 of uncultured Prevotellaceae bacterium. Lineage (GTDB taxonomy): Bacteria > Bacteroidota > Bacteroidia > Bacteroidales > Bacteroidaceae > Prevotella. The sequence continues at coordinate 35,722 of CADCDY010000003.1, read as the reverse complement.
AGGTACTAACTTCTGCATCATGACCGATGTAGGTAAGGTGACTGACGAAATGAAAGAATACATCCGTAAGGCACGCCATTTGGTCATTGAGGCCAATCATGACGAAGAGATGGTGATGAACGGTCCTTATCCGCAGTTCCTCAAGACGCGCATCCTTTCAGATACGGGACATCTCAGCAACCGCAACTGTGGATTGGCTCTGGTCGAGAATATGACTGAGCAGTTGCGCAATGTGTGGCTGTGTCACTTGAGTGAGGAAAACAACCATCCGGAACTGGCGCGCAAGACTGTTGAAAGCGTGTTGCGTGACTTTGGAATCATTGCTGGTGTTGACTTCCATCTGGAGGTTCTCAAACGTAATTCTCCTTCAGGAATCTTCGAACTCGAATAAGCGAAACGAAAAAAAGTTTTAAAATCTGCACGCTTGTGTAGGTCGTTTCGATTTTTTTATGTATCTTTGCAAAGCTATTTGTGTTTTCATGATTATGGATCATATAAGAAATTTCTGCATCATTGCACATATCGACCATGGGAAGTCGACGCTGGCCGACCGTCTGCTGGAGTTCACCAAGACTATTCAGGTGACGGAGGGACAGATGTTGGACGACATGGAGCTGGAGCGTGAGCGCGGTATTACGATTAAGAGCCACGCCATCCAGATGGAGTATATGTACAAGGGTGAAAAATATATTCTGAACCTCATTGACACCCCGGGACACGTGGACTTCTCATACGAAGTGTCGCGTTCTATAGCAGCCTGTGAGGGTGCCTTGCTGGTGGTCGACGCCACACAGGGCGTGCAGGCACAGACTATTTCGAACCTCTATCTGGCTATCGATAATGACCTCGAGATTATTCCTGTCATCAACAAAATTGACATGCCGTCGGCTATGCCTGACGAAGTGGAAGACGAAATCGTCGACCTGATTGGTTGTGATCCTGAGGATATTATCCGCGCAAGTGGAAAAACCGGTGAGGGCGTTGAGGACATCCTGAATGCCGTTGTCGAGCGCATCCCACATCCCGAGGGTGACGAAAAAGCACCATTGCAGGCATTGATTTTCGACTCAGTGTTCAACTCGTTTCGAGGCATCATTGCATACTTCAAGATTAACAATGGCGTGATTCGTCAGGGTGATAAGGTGAAGTTCTTCAACACCGGTATGGAGTACGACGCTGATGAGGTGGGTGTGTTGAAGATGGATATGATTCCCCGTAAGGAATTGCGCACGGGTGAGGTGGGATACATCATCTCGGGCATCAAGAATGCCAAAGAAGTGAAGGTGGGTGATACCATTACCCATATCGACCGTCCCTGTGACAAGGCTATCGAAGGTTTCCAGGAAGTAAAGCCCATGGTGTTTGCCGGTGTCTATCCTATCGATCCGACGGATTACGAGAATCTGCGTGCCTCTTTGGAGAAACTGCAGTTGAACGATGCCTCGCTGACATTTGTTCCTGAGACGTCTGTGGCGCTGGGATTTGGTTTCCGTTGCGGTTTCCTGGGATTGCTCCACATGGAGATCGTGCAGGAGCGACTGGATCGCGAGTTCGACATGGATGTCATCACCACCGTGCCTAACGTAACCTATATGTGCTACACGAAGCAGGGTGAGGAGAAGGAAGTGCACAATCCCTCGGGACTGCCCGACCTGACGATGATTGACCACATAGAGGAACCGTATATCAAAGCCTCTATCATCACTGCTGCCGACTATATTGGTCCTATCATGACGCTGTGTCTCGACAAGCGTGGTGAACTCATCGACCAGCAGTATGTCAGTGGAGGTCGTGTGGAATTGCGATTCATGTTACCGCTGGGAGAAATCGTCATTGATTTCTACGATAAACTAAAGTCCATATCGAAGGGCTATGCGTCGTTCGACTATCATATCGACTCGTTCCGTCCATCGAAATTGGTCAAACTCGATATTTTGCTGAATGGTGAACCTGTTGATGCGTTGTCGACACTGACACATGCTGATAATGCCGTTACCTTTGGACGCCGTATGTGCGAGAAACTGAAGGAACTCATTCCGCGTCAGCAGTTCGACATTGCCATACAAGCGGCTATCGGTGCTAAGATTATTGCCCGCGAGACGGTAAAACAGGTGCGCAAGGATGTGACGGCCAAGTGTTATGGTGGTGACGTCAGCCGTAAGCGCAAACTGCTGGAGAAGCAGAAACGTGGTAAGAAGCGTATGAAACAGATTGGTAATGTGGAAGTGCCACAGAAAGCCTTCCTTGCTGTTCTGAAACTGGATTAAAATATAAGATAAAAACTAATAACAATCTAAATAGAAAAAAGAAAATATGGCTACAATCGGACTGACAACAAGAGACGTGGCGCGTGAGTTAGCTCGCCGCTACAGCACTATGACGCATGAGGAACTGGACGTGCTGGAGGGCATCTTGGTTCCTAAGAAATTCCAAAAGGGTGAAATCATCCTCCACGAGGGTGAAGTATGTGAAAGCATCTACTGGGTGGCAAAGGGACTGGTACGACAGTTCTATTATAAGAATGGTAAGGAACTAACTGAGTATATGGCCACCGAGGACAACATTGTGATGAGCATCGAGAGCCTGTTCACGGATAAGCCCTCGACCCAGCAGATGGTGGCATTGGAGCCTACCATCCTCTTTGCATTGCCTAAACGAGAACTGGAGCATGAGGCTGTTCGCAATGTCAATATCCAGATGCTTTACCGTAAGATTCTTGAGGAGTCACTCATCATCTCGCAGGTGCATGCTGACATGCTGCGCTTCGAGTCGGCACAGGAACGCTATTCGAAGCTCGTCAAGCGTTCACCGCAGTTGGTGTTGCGTGCGCCGCTGGTCTATATTGCCAGCTATCTGCAGATGACTCCTGAAACGCTGAGTCGTGTGCGCACTTCCGTCTTGTTGGGCGACAAGAGCGACAAAGACTAAACCTTTCAGAGATTAATTACAACAAACTACTGAACGTAAACATACCGGGAAAGACCTGACTGAGACGGTCGGGGCATTCTTTGAACAGTCCGAATAGGGCGCTGCCTGAGCCAGACATGGCCGCATAGGTAGCGCCCATGTAATATAGTTGTTGCTTCACTTCCGCCAGTTCCGGGTGTACGGCGAAAACACTTTCCTCAAAGTCGTTTACCAGTTCTTCCTTCCACGTCTCTACGGGTTGCATCACCACCTCGCGACAGTTCTTCTTGGGGTAGTGCGGACGGATGCGGGCGAAAGCTTCTTTAGTTGGTACGGGGATGTCGGGACGAACCGCGCCAATATACCATTCGCTCAGGTCGAGGCTGATTTCTTCCAGCTGTTCACCGATACCCTCTGCATAGCACGGACGGCTTTTGACGAAGAACGCACAGTCGGCACCCAGACGTGCGGCATAGTCCATCATCTGTTGTTCGCTCAGTCCCAACTGAAACAGATTATTCAGTAGCAGAATCATGTAGGCACAGTCGCTCGAACCACCGCCCATGCCAGCCTGTGTGGGAATGCCTTTCCACAAATGGGCATGACAGCGTGGCAGTGTGGGGAAATCTTCCTTTAGCAGTCGGTATGCCCTGACTACCAGATTCTTCTGCTCGTCACCTTCTATATGGATGTTCGTTACTTTCAGGTCGCAATCTGTGTCCGACGGGAATTGATCGTCCATGACCGTCACTTCCAATGCGTCTTTGATAGGTACCGGATAGAATACTGTCTCCAGATTGTGGTAACCGTCGGGGCGTTTCTCTACTACGTTCAGCCCCAGATTGATCTTTGCAATAGGAAAATTTATCATAGCGGCAGGTAAATAACGTATTTCTCCTCAAACCATTCCTCATTGAACCACCGACTGATATCCTCAGTTTCCACAATTTTGCGAAATGGCTGCAACTCGGCATCCAACGTACCGCCCTTTAGGCAGATGATTCCGTTGGGTAGTGCATTGCGGCTTTCCTTGGCAACATTCTTACGAACGATACGCTCTAAGTCGGGTAATGGCATCACCGCACGACTCACAATGAAGTCATAGTGTCCCTTCTCGTCCTCACCACGTAGATGGCAAGGTTCGCAGTTTTCCAGACCGATAGCCTTCGCCACTTCCTGTGCCACACGGATTTTCTTTCCTGTACCGTCGATGAGCTTGAAGTGACACTCTGGAAACATGATGGCCAGGGGAATGCCCGGAAATCCGCCTCCCGTTCCGAAATCCAGAATGCGTGTACTGGGCTTGAATCGTAACATCCGGGCTATAGCTAATGAGTGCAGCACGTGGTGTTCGTACAGGTTGTCAATGTCTTTGCGTGAGATGACGTTGATTTTCGCGTTCCAATCACGATATAACTCGTCCAGCATCTCATACTGTCCCAGTTGTTTTTCCGTCAGTTCCGGAAAGTATTTCTGAATGATTTCTGCTTTCATGCTGCGAAGGTACGAAAAAAAAGTGGATTCACCAAACGTCAGCAAAGCTTTTTGGTGTAGAATGCCTCGTAGGCTCGAGCAACTTTGAGGTAGTCATGATGGCGGTGGATGTAGTCAACGCTTTGTTGCTTTAATTGTGGCAGACGTTCGGGATGAAGGACGAGTTGTTCGAGTTCGCGATAAACGCTGTCGTAGTTGGGTTGGACGTTGACGATAGGACGGAGCTCAGTCTCGCCAATAATGTCGTAGTTTTCGGGTTCGCCGCCTCCAACAACAACAATGCCCTTCGACATGGCAAGGAGTGCATTCATGGCGGGGGTATAACTGTAGAGTTGGTCGAGGAGGACGTCACTGGAGGATAGCACGGACTGGTATTCGTCAAAGGGCAAACCTTCGACCGCAGACAAAGTGACGCGGTCGGGGTAGCGCGCTACGAGGTCTTGTGCCGCACGGAGCATCACATCGGTACCCTTGTATGTGCTGCGGGCGCGGCTGATACCCACGAATATCTTGATAGGAAGGGTAGGTGAAGTTGGTATCGCAGGGTTGGCCGGGATGATAGGATAGGGGATAAAGTACGTCTTGCTGGGGAAATGTGGACGATAGCAGACGTCATATTCGTAGAGTCCGGTGACGATGCCGTCGCAATCGTCTGCAATCATGCGATTGAGCCGCTCCTTGGTAGTGCATAGCCAGTCTTGACGTTCCTTCATTGCGTCAGGGTCGGTGCGCAATTCGTCACCGATATTGAAATCGCTATAGCGCAGGGGCTTGTTGGTCACGCATTCGTGAACCCAATAGTAATCCATGCCATATGCGCCAAGTATGAGCCTCCTGTTATTTCTGCGGAGCCATTTGTAAAACCAGAACAGCCTTTCAGCTTTCAACTCAAAAAACATGGGATTGATGAGTTGTACAACGTCGTAACCGCGCATCTTGGGTAGTAGCGTATATAGTTTCAGCATGAGCCGTATGCCGCCTAACTTGCCTGGTGTGCGAGAGACATCAATGTCGCGCGGATAGTCCTTCCAGAAATCTCCGTTGGAGATGACGCACACGTCGTGACCCAGGGCGCGGAGACCCTCGGCCAATGTCGCGTGGACATTGCTGTATTCGCCTATGAGGAGTATCTTCATCGTTCTTTTTTTAGTATGGGTAACGTGTTTAGCAGGATGGTGCGTCCTAACTGTGTGTTGGTCATCCGACGAAACCACTGATATTTTTTCGAGTAGTCACGGTCGGGCAGGGGGAAGAGTCCCTTTTGTCGTAGTTCCTCTAGCCGTTCGTTCAGTATCTGGCGCGAATGGGTCAGTACGATGGTGTTGTAGATATAGTCCATTGTGAGCTGTGCCACCCTTCTTTGCAGTGCAATGCGGTCTGTTTGTGGCATGGTGTCTGCCAGTTGGTTGAGATGTAGGATAACCTCCATGGTATCGTCCAACCGTTTCTGCTTTCTTTCCTCATTGTGTTGATGGATGGCTGAGGAACCACGTGGACGGTAATAGTAGGCCCGTGCATTGGTCTTGATAACGCTATCTGCCCTTAAGAGCAGCTGTGGCGTAAATTCTTCATCCTCGCCGTATTCTATGCCAGGAGTGAAAAACAATTGACTGCGTGCAGCCTGGCGAAAAATAGTGCACCATACAGCTCCATGGATATTATTGTTGCGCATGTAGTCGGAACCTGTTTGTATAGAGGAATCTTGATAGGTGGAGCTGTCTTCTGTTTTCGATTTGGTGAAATCGAAGAGCACCACGTCTAGTCCTTCGTAGCCTCGTATTAAATCGAGACAATGTTCATAGGGGGCGGGTAAGATGTAGTCATCGCCATCAACTATCTGTATGTATTTTCCCTTAGCCATGCGTAACGCAACATTGCGTGCCTCGCTGACTCCTTTATTGTTCTGACGCACATAGATGATTTGGTCGCCATACTGCATCAGTCCATTCATGGGACTTACGTCAGAACCGTCGTCTACGACAATGATCTCGCGCTCGTTGGGTTGCAACGAGAGTGCCAGAATACTGTTGATACACTCGCACAGCATCTGGACTGGTAGATTGTAATAGGTGACGATAAACGTTACCAGTGGCGTGGTTTCTTGAAGCGATGTATGAGTCTTGTAATCTTGCATATTTTCTTGATACCTAATGTATTATGTGCTTCTGCTTTTAGTTTTTCTAAACCGTGGAAGACTTGTGGGTTGAGTTTTCTAAAGGGAAGCTTAATGTCACCTTTGAGTCGTTCCCAGACGTCTATCTGGATATTCAGAAGATAAAGATAATATGTATCGTCTAATGGCATCTGGCTGGTCAAATGAGCTTCCAGTAACATGGATAGTTGCTCACCACTGGCATTGGCGGTGATGCCCTGAGGATTGTAGCAATAGTGGTAATGTCCCATACTGCTGGTCTTGACCTTGTGTGCCTGTTTCAACAGCTGGGGCAGGGTATAGACATCCTCAAACACCTTGCCTTTGGGAAATCTGACCTGTTCAAATAGTGCACTGCGGTAGATTTTGTTCCAGGCATAGGTATGTTGATAAGCATGCCCCAGAAGCCAGTATTCGTTCATATCCGTATAACTGTGGTCTTTAAGTGACAGCCTGTCGGCAATGGAATATTCTAGTATGTCTGCATCTTCTATGATGTCCAACAAGGGTGCATAAGTGCCAGGTGCCAGATAGTCGTCAGAGTCTACAAAGGTCAGGAAATCACCATGGGCAACATCGATTCCCGCATTACGGGCGTCGCTCAGTCCCCCGTTCAATTTATGGATGACGCTGACACGAGGGTCTTTTTGTGCCCACTCATCACATATTTGAGGGCATTTGTCTGGTGAGCCATCGTCTACCAGAATCACTTCCATATCATCAACATCCTGTCTTAGCACACTCTCAATACAACGGTTGAGAGTAGCCTCTACACGATAGACGGGAATGACAATACTGAGTTTCATGCCTACAAAGGTACGAAATAATTTGCAAATACAATAAAGATTTTGTAATTTTGCAGCCGTTTAGTGCTAACTCTTTATGAGTGATCAGGAAAAAAACTATAGTCATATACTAAAATACACTGGTATTTTCGGTGGTGTGCAGGGGCTGGTCATACTGATTGGTCTTGTGCGCAATAAGTTTATGGCCCTGTTGCTGGGTGCTGGCGGTATGGGATTTAATGCCTTGCTGACGTCGGTGCAGAATTTTGCCTCGCAGTGTACGAATTTGGGAATTTCGTTTGGTGCTGTGCCTCGACTGTCGGGATACTACGAGCAACAGCGCACGGAACTGGTGGATTATTACATTCAAGTGATACGCCTTTGGAGTATGATAGCTGCTGTGCTGGGGTGTTTGTTCTGTATTGTGGTGAGTCCGTTGATCAACGACTTGTCGTTTACATGGGGTAATCATACACTGCACTACGCCATGTTGGGTGTGTCGGTGGCAATGATAGCCATTACAGGTGGTGAAACAGCCATTTTGAAGGCCACACGACGACTAGGTTCTCTCGCGCGCGCGCAAATTTATACTACGGTAGCTTCAGTCCTTCTGTCAATCCCGTTGTACTACTTTTTCCGTCATTCGGGTGTCGTTCCGGCTATTGTGTTGATAGCTGCAGCGGGCATGTTAGTAACCATCGGCTATTCATATCGCCTATATCCGTTGAAAATGCAGTTCAGTAAGAAACATCTGAAACATGGGGCGAATATGATACGTTTGGGACTGGCCTTCGTAATTGCTGCAGCGATAGGCAGTGCGTCGGAGATGTTGATCAGAGCGTATCTGAATGTGGAGGGAGGACTGGACTTTGTAGGTTTATACAATATCGGATTTATGCTGACCATCACGTATGCAGGCATGGTGTTCTCAGCAATGGAGAGTGACTATTTCCCGCGCTTATCGGGCGTCTGCAAGGATATCATCAAGACAAACGAAACAGTGAACAAGCAAATAGAAGTATCGCTGTTGCTGTTGGCGCCCATGTTGGTAGCGTTGATCATGATATTGCCTGTGCTGGTTCCGATATTATTCAGCCACGAATTCATGCCGGTGGTCGGAATGGCTCAGGTGGCCGTATTGGCGATGTATTTCAAGGTCCTGACGATGCCAGTGGCATATATCACCCTGGCACGGAGCTTGTCGTTGTCGTATCTACTGCTGGAGACGAGTTATTTCGTGGTACTTGTCGTGGCAGTGATGGTCGGTTTTCAGCACTGGGGACTATGGGGAACTGGACTTGCTATTGTAGTGGCACATGTGTTTGAATGCATCATGATAGGGGGATATTCGTATATATATTACGGCTATCGAACTACAAAGACAGTGCTACGCTATGCTGCAGTACAGGCAATCATCGGATTTGTTGCCTATGGCGTAACGCTGGTGGTTGAAGGCTGGCCCTACTGGATAGCAGAAGCCGCACTGACAGTGGTCAGCACGGCTTATTCGGTTCATGTGTTACGCCAGAAAACGCACCTGTGGGAATCGCTCAAGCGCAAATTCACGAAATCAGCATAATCTGCGGCTTAGAAACGGAAGTCCAGCTCAACGTCCACCAGATTGTAGTCGTGTTTGGCCAGATTGCGGTCGTTGATGCGGGCATATTCAAGATGCATTTCCAGATTCTTCGTGAAGAAATAGTTCACACCAATTTCATACGAGGTCTTGGCACTGCCCCATTCCTTGTTGCTGCGATAACACTGGTAGCGTGCCTTGGCGTGTAGCTTCGACTTGATGACGGGTACGATGCCAAAGGCATACCAGCCGTCGGCCTTGTCACCTTGGGAATAGTCTATCTCACGCACATTGTTGGCAGGTTTGGCAGCACCCCAACCCTGACTGTGAATATACTCTGCACGGAAGGTGTATTCGTCCTTGTCATACTCGGCAGAGAGACAGTAACGGTTCTTTTCAACGCTGCGGGTCTCGCCTGTCAGTGGATCGAGCATGGCACCACGGCTACCCGTCCATCCGAAAGCACCGATACGTACACCCTTGATGGGCATTACCCAAATGCCACCGATGATATCCTTACGGTTGTCCTTGTCCTTTTCGTTAACGCCCTCACCATTGTAGATGCCCACCTGATAGTGGAAAAGGCGACGGCCGTTGGCATTAGGGAAAAGGTCGCCAGCAAACTGAATACCGATATCGCGGCCACCAGAAGACCTCTCACCTGTTCTGTCACCAAAGCCCGACAGGATGTTGATGACATCTGCATAGCCGCGCCATCCTTGTGTGATGGGGTGGGTGGGGTTCTCAAAGGTAAAGGCACGCTTGAATTGTCCTGCACGAATCTTGAATTCAGGGAATCTACGCCATTCAGCATAGAGGTCTACCAGTTGTACGGTGGGCTGTCCAGGACCGGTAGCATTGGTTCCCTGTATCTGGGCGCGCCAGTCGAAATCACCAATTTTGCCGTCAAGGATGAAACGCGCCAGACGGAGATTAAAAGTGTTGGAGTGGTTCCCTTCAGGATCCTGTCCCTGATACTGCAGCATACCATAGCCGCTGAACTTGATGTTCTTCACCCATGCAGGCAGCTCGATAGTGGCCTTCTGGCTAGTCTCAGTTGTCTCAGTGGTCTCGAGTTCCTCGGCACTGATGGTGCATACGCAGCCTGTCAGCAGAGCAGCAATCCATGTAAGTCTTCTTGAAATCATAACTGTAATAGTTTAGTAGGTTAGTAAAAATGTTATTCTGCTTCGAAATATTCCTGAAGTTCTGATGCTGCACTGCCTCCGTCGTTGGATAGGTCACGGATGATCTTACCATGCTCAAGCAGGGCAATACGTGTGGAGATGTCCACCGTATGCTGCAGGTTATGACTTGAAATGAGGATGGTCGAACCGGTCTCGTTGGCATAGTCCTGCAACAGATGTTTGAGTACCATCTGACTGGTGGGGTCAAGGAAATTGAAAGGCTCGTCAAGAATGACGGTCTTGGGACGGCGGAAAAGGGCAGAGATTATGCCTACCTTCATCTTGTTACCGGCAGAGAGGTTGCGGATGAGCTTCTTCTGGCCAAATACCTCGCCGTTGGCAAAGCGCTCGAACTGTTGCAGACGCGCATCAACATCCTGTTGGCTGATGCCTGAAACCTTGCCCAAGAAGGCAAAATACTCCTCGGGGGTAAGGAAATCAATGAGGAAACCTTCGTCGATATAGGCGCCTACATGCTGCTTCCAGGCTTCGCTCTCGGTGGGATTGATGGCCATAGTGCCCATTGCCCCTTCTGCTGCCACTGTGCCCGACATTCCTGCTGATGCCACTGTGCCCGACGGTTCTCCGTCGGGTAAAGAAAACACATAGCTTACACTGCCTTCGTCTGCTTTAAGCAGGTCGAGGAGAAGGCGGAAGAGTGTCGTCTTACCCGCACCGTTGTTTCCTACCAGCCCGAGGATATCCCCGTCGTTGATGGTAAACGAGGGGATATCGCAGGCACATGTCTCGCCAAATTGTTTCTTGAGGTTATCTATCTTTATCATTGTTGTTTTCGTTATTACGTTATAACGTTATTACGGGATAACGGCAATTACACCAGTCCCCTTCCGTGACAGTTCTTGAACTTCTTACCGCTGCCGCAAGGACAGGGGTCGTTACGCCCGGGCAGTTTGTCCTTGATAATAGGCGTGCGAGGCTGCTGGGCACGGGTGTCCTGAGCAGCGGCAGCAGCCTGATTGGGATCGGTCATCTGCTCCTGTGAGAGGCTTTGCTTCGACTCCGTATATTGACTACGCTGGGTGTGCTCCTCGGGAGCGGCCTCCTGCACCTCCTGCATGACAGGAATCTGGGCACGCATGAGAATGCTGACGGAGCGGTTGTTCATGGTGTTGACCATGTTGTCGAACAGTTTGACGCTCTCCAGCTTGAAGATCAAGAGCGGGTCTTTCTGCTCGTAGCTGGCGTTCTGTACGGAGTGCTTCAGCTCGTCCAGTTCACGGAGGTTCTCTTTCCAGGCCTCGTCAATGATGTGCAGCAACATCTGTTTCTGGAACTCCTTGACCACCGACTTGCACTCGGTGTCGTAGGCCTCCTTCAGGTTACAAGCGATGTTATACATCTTGCGGCCGTCGGTCAGGGGAACCACGATGCGCTCGTAAATCTGGCCCTGGTTCTCATAGACCTGCTTGATGACAGGCATAGCCACCTCCTGCACGTGTTCCATCTTACGCTTGAAGTTGCCCATAACCACCTGGAACACTTCTTCACAGAGTTCCTCGTGGTTCTTGTTGATAAACTCTTCGCTGGAGAAAGGACACTCCATGGCGAAGACCTTGATGAACTGCTCCTTGCAGCCCTCGTAGTCATTGGTCTCGATGATATTTACCACACGGTCCCAGATGGTGTTCGAAATATCCATACCAATGCGTTCACCCATCAGGGCGTGACGACGCTTCGAATAAACCACGGTACGCTGCTTGTTCATCACGTCATCGTATTCCAGCAGACGCTTACGAATACCGAAATTGTTCTCCTCGACCTTCTTCTGGGCACGCTCCACCTGCTTGGTAATCATGGAACTCTCAAGTACTTCGCCTTCCTTGAAGCCTAACTTGTCCATCACAGTGGCAATACGCTCAGAACCGAACAGACGCATCAGTTTGTCTTCCAGAGAGATGAAGAACAGCGACGAACCCGGGTCTCCTTGACGACCGGCACGACCACGTAACTGACGGTCTACACGACGTGATTCATGACGCTCGGTACCGATGATGGCAAGACCACCAGCGGCTTTCACTTCGGGTGAAAGCTTAATATCGGTACCACGACCGGCCATGTTGGTGGCGATGGTCACAGCACCCTTGCCATTGGTCGACTGACCGGCCAGAGCTACAATATCAGCTTCCTTCTGGTGCAGCTTGGCGTTCAGGACCTGATGGGGGATACCCTCGCGCTTGCCAGTCTTGGGATTGACATACATATCGAGCATGCGACTCAAAAGTTCAGAGATTTCCACTGAGGTGGTACCAATCAGTGTCGGACGGCCCTGATTGCGTAGACGGACCACTTCCTCAATGACAGCACGGTACTTCTCGCGGGCTGTCTTGTAGATGCGGTCATCCATATCATCGCGAATGACAGGACGGTTGGTGGGAATCTCCACCACATCGAGTTTATAGATGTCCCAGAACTCACCTGCCTCCGTAGAAGCGGTACCGGTCATACCAGCCAGCTTGTGGTACATGCGGAAATAATTCTGCAGCGTAATGGTGGCAAAGGTTTGTGTGGCAGCCTCGACCTTGACGTGCTCCTTGGCTTCAACAGCCTGATGGAGACCATCTGACCAACGACGGCCTTCCATAATACGGCCCGTCTGTTCATCGACAATCTTCACCTCGCCATCAATAACTACGTATTCATCGTCCCTGTTGAACATACAGTAGGCCTTCAACAACTGTTGCAGCGTATGAACACGCTCACTCTGGACGGCATAGTGCTGAAGCATCTCGTCCTTCTTATTAATGCGTTCCTCGTCAGAGAGCGTGGTGTCACCCTCAAGGGCAGACAGCTGACCAGTGATATCGGGCAAGACAAACAGGTCCTTGTCGTTCACCTGATTGGCGAGCCAGGCAGTACCCTTGTCAGTGAGATCGCAGGAGTTCAGCTTCTCTTCAACCACGAAATACAGGGGCTCCACAACCTCTGGCATGCGGCGGTTGTTATTCTCCATATAAGTTTCCTCAGTCTTCAGCATACCGCTCTTGATACCTTCCTCAGAGAGGAACTTAATGAGGGGCTTGTTCTTGGGCATCGACTTATGAGAACGATACAGTGCCAGGAAACCCTCGTCCATCAGTTTCTTGTCGTTCTTCTGCTGACCTTCACTGATCTTCTGTTTGGCCTCAGCCAAAAACTGTGTGGCGAGCTGCTTTTGTACACTAACCAGTTTCTCGACCAGTGGCTGGTACTCCTCAAACATCTGGTCGTCACCCTTGGGCACGGGACCGGAGATGATCAGTGGCGTACGGGCATCATCAATCAACACGGAGTCAACCTCATCGACGATGGCGTAGTTGTGAGCCCTTTGCACAAGGTCGCTGGGCGATATGGCCATATTGTCACGCAGGTAGTCGAAACCGAACTCGTTGTTGGTACCGAAGGTGATATCAGCCTGATAGGCTTTGCGACGCTCGGGGGAGTTGGGCTGGTGCTTGTCGATGCAGTCCACACTCAGGCCGTGGAACATATAGAGCGGACCCATCCACTCGGAGTCACGCTTGGCCAGATAATCGTTGACCGTCACCACATGAACACCATTACCCGTCAAAGCATTCAGGAACACAGGGAGCGTAGCAACCAGTGTCTTACCTTCACCGGTGGCCATCTCAGCAATCTTACCCTGGTGCAGCACAGTACCGCCAAACAACTGTACGTCGTAGTGGACCATTTCCCATTTCAAGTCGTTGCCACCAGCCGTCCAGTGGTTGTGGTAGATGGCCTTGTCACCGTCAATGGTGATGAAGTCCTTCCGAGGGTCTGCTGCCAGTTCACGGTCAAAATCAGTAGCCGTGACGATGGTCTCCTCATTCTCAGCAAACCTGCGGGCGGTCTCCTTGACAATGGCAAAGACCTCGGGTAACACTATGTTAAGAGCGTCTTCGTAGATGTCAAGAACTTCCTTTTCTATCTTGTCAATCTTAGCGAAGATATCTGCACGCTCATCGATAGGGGTGTCTTCGATGGTGGCCTTCAGCTTCTCTATTTCTTCTTTCTGCTCTTTGGCAGAGTCCTGCACCTGACGCTGAATTTCCTTGGTGCGCTGGCGCAATTGGTCGTTGTCGAGCTGTTGTACAGCAGGATAGGCTGCTTTTACCTGTTCAACCACAGGCTGAATGAGTTTCATATCACGGGAGGCCTTGTCACCGAACAACGAACGTAAAATCTTATTAAAATTCATATCTTAATTATATTTTATTCTCTCAATTGTCAATTATCAATTCTCAATTGTCAATTATCAACTCTCTTTTGGGCTGCAAAGTTACGAAAAAAATCGCAATTCACCAATTGCTTTCTCAAAGAAATTCGTGAAATACGTGAAATTCGTGGTTTAAAACAACGGTTCTGCCTTGCAGGCATTGGGAGCACGAATGCGAATGGCACGTGCGATAGTAGGTGCAATACGCTCTGCTGTGACAGGTGTCTGAACGCGTTGAGCCTGGATATTAGCGCCAAATAAAATGATGGGGAAGGGGATGACGTTGGCTCTTGATGTTGTCTGCTGGTGGGTTTCCTCGTTGACCAATTGCCAACCAGGATTCACCTCAACAATCAAATCACCGCATTTATCCTTATTAAATCCATTGCGAATCAGTCGTAAAGCCTCACTGTCGGAGGTCTGCAACTGATGACTGGTATAAACCTGACAAATGCCCGACAACTGCGACAGGAAATCCTGAGCCAGCTGTAGCACCTCGGTTCTTTTCAGGTTTTTCTGCTCAATAACCTTCTGGTTCAGGAAAATATGGTTCTTGTAGTAGGTCTCTACATATTGTGCAGAACCGTACATTGCTCCCAGATACATGTTCAACAGGTTTGCCGAACGGTTGATATAGACCTTTCCCGTAGGAATGCGGTATCGTTCGTTTTCGTTTTCCTGCTCTTCCTCGGTAGTGGTTGTTCCTGCCAGCACAAATAGTACACGGTCTTGTGATATCCGACCTAAAATACCCTTTACCAGGGCTGCAATGTTATGGTCCATCAACTGATAGTCGATGCCATCCGACTGCATGTCATAGTTGACGCACAATAGGTCTGGTTGGTCATCACGGCCCAATCCCAACTGTTCTACACATTTGATGGCCAGATCGGTAATACTCCTGTTAACGTCTTTTGTGGGCAGATATTGGTTGACATACCAGCTCAGCCACTGATTGGCGGGCTTGTAATAAGGCGACTGTTGCCATTGTCCTTTCTCTATCCATACTGCTCCATCAGCAGCATGACCTGCTGACAAAATGGCACATGCTGCACTGGTCGCAAACGAAATGACTTTTCCCTGCCCCTTGGTGGCTATCTTCAACTCGTCACCAATAGTGGATGTCATCAACTGGCTGGGCGACAGTTTTTGTCCTTGCTCGTCTAGAACATACTGTGGTCGCAGCGTGGTGCGGTTCAACCATTCTGATCCGGTGACACCATGGTAATATGGTGTAGTACCTGTCTGCAGGGATGCTGATGCTGACGTGGCATCTACGGGTGTGAAATTGTAATGGGCATAGGGAAACATCATTCCCTGTTCCATCAGCCTTTTCAGTCCGTCCTGTGTGTAGAGTGGGGCATAGGTCTCCAACAAATCCGTGCGCAACTGGTTGACAGTAATACTTACCACCAGCTGGGGTGTTCCTGCCAGTACCTGTGCCGTGGCTTCAGCACTGAAACCGAGCATCGTCAGAAGGGTGATATATAGATATCTGTTTCTCATTTGCGCGCTAATTTGAAATGCATGATACACTGTAACAGCAAACATAATGCCAAAATCCAGATGCCCTCAGCATACGACTGAAAAAGACCGCCAATGAGGAATAGTACACATAAAACGGCAAGAATCTTCCAGTAAATGGTCTTCTTCCCCCTGATAACTGGCCAAAGGAACAGCCAATGGATAGGATTGAACAAGATGATTTGCAGGTTCAGACTGACTGTGGGGTGCTGCGAGAACAACATGAGGAACAGGATGATACCGATAACGCCCGAAATAACCATGAGCAGGGCGTCCCAATAGATGTAAATGCCTTGTTGCCTCCATTCCATGATGAAGAAGATAATCCCGATGACCAGCATGATACAGAAATATTGTATGGGGGTAATGGGGAATTCCTTTTTGATGATCTGAACACCTGCAGGAACTGCTATGCGACGTTCCTTGACCAGCGGACGATAGACACCATTTTCATAGATTTGGGCACGGTCGAAGTCATACATGAGGTTATGGGGCAGAAATTCCTGTTGGCGGAGGGTGGTGGGTTGGTCTGCCTTGATGCCCAATAGCAGATCGTTGCCCCATTGGGCCCAACGTTTGTTGCGGGTCATCTCATGAACCATATCCCTATATGATGGCTTAAAGTCCTCACGCTCAGCATATTTCATATCACCGTTCACGCACTGCTCTATGATGTCGCGGGCTTTCGTCGTACAATTATTATAGAAGTAATTGTAACGGTACACGCGATTCTCTGGCTGCAGATTCTGGTCCAGCAACCCCTCCAGTCGCATGATTTCCTCACCGCTCAGGTTCAGCACCTGTTCAGTGACCATGCTGCCAAAATGCCTGTATTCCTTTTGGAAAATGTTGTAAGGGATGGGACCTAACTCATAATCTGTCAGTCCGAAAACGAAGCGTGTGACAAAATGGGGGGCCTTGAAGTTGAATATACCCCAGTTGAAGGCAATGTCCAGTCCTGTCTTGAGGTCATGCCAGCGCAGGGCCGTATGTCCATACAAACTGTATACCTCGTCATGGGGTTGACAAGTGAGTAGCGACACCTCGATGGAGTCGGGTGGGGTGTCTTCTCCTTTTTCATCAGCAAACACCTGTTGAGGTGTTAAAAGTACTGCAGAAAGCAGAAAAAATGTCCTAAAAATGATTTTTAAATGTTTCACGATGCAAAATTAGCTTATATTTTCCACTTATCGTGCGTTTATTTCGTTTTTTTTCAATAATTTTGCAGTCGATTTTCGAATTAGTAAGAAAAAGATAGATGAAAAAACGAATATTTGGAAGTGTCTTGGCTGGCTTTTGGGCCTTTTCAGCCATGGGTCAGATCAGTAATACGCTATCCCCATACAGCCAGTATGGCATCGGAGCGTTGGCAGATCAGTCTCAGAGTTTCAGCCGTGGTATGGCCGGCCTCTCACTGGGTGTGCGCGACGGCAAACATCCTAATGTCACCAATCCTGCCTCCTATTCTGCGGTAGATTCCCTGACCATGCTCTTTGACGTCGGTCTCTCTGGGCAGATTACCAGTTTCAAAGAGGGTGATACAAAGAGAAATGCAAAAACTGCTGATTTCGACTATGCTGTTGGCATGTTCCGGCTGCTACGGAAGGTTGGTGCCTGTTTTGGAATTATTCCTTATTCTAATATAGGCTACAACTTCTACGATTCACAATGGATTGGTGATCATGCCAGTGACTACTTCAGCGGTATCGGTGACAACTATTATACCAATTCTTACAAGGGCTCTGGTGGATTCTCACAGGCCTTCCTGGGTTTTGGCTGGGAATTCGCAAAGGGTTTGTCCATAGGTGCCAACATTTCCTATTTCTGGGGAAAATACGAGAAGACGGTCACTTCTGTGTTCAGCGATAGCTATGCCAGCACCTTGACACGTACTTATAGTGCCAATGTCAATAACTGGAAACTCGATCTGGGTGCCCAGTGGTGGACGAACATCACTAAACAGGATCGCCTGACGATTGGTGCCATCGTTGGTATTGGCCACAAGTTGGGCGCTGATGCCAACATGGATGTCGTCAACACCAACTCAAATACCAGCATCTCTTCT
Organism: uncultured Prevotellaceae bacterium; assembly: GCA_902800245.1. Taxonomy (GTDB): domain Bacteria; phylum Bacteroidota; class Bacteroidia; order Bacteroidales; family Bacteroidaceae; genus Prevotella. The sequence continues at coordinate 17,816 of CADCDY010000003.1, read as the reverse complement.
ACAACAACAGATAGTGTGGTCAACGCGTTTAGCCTGCCTTATTCTTTTGGCATTGGTGCCACACTGCTTCATAAGAACAGCCTGACCATTGGTGCAGACTATCAGTTGCAGCTGTGGAGCAAACAGGATTTCCCCATGGTGAATTCTGTCACGAAACACTATGAGGCAGCCAGTGGTGTACTGAAAGACCGCCATAAGGTGACGGTGGGTGTTGACTGGATTCCTGATGCGACGAACCGTAAATTCTTCAAACGGGTTCATTATCGCATGGGAGCCTCCTATGCTACCCCTTATTATAAAATAGGTACGCATGATGGCCCCAAGGAATTGACGCTGAGTGCCGGTTTCGGATTACCCATTGTCAACACATGGAACAACCGTACCTCACTGAACATCAGTGCACAGTGGGTGCACACTTCTGCCAAGGACTTACTGACAGACAATACGTTCCGCATCAATATCGGACTGACTTTCAACGAACGTTGGTTTGCAAAATGGAAGGTCGATTGATTGTTTTCGGACTGTTGTTTATGGGATATTGTTCTTGCTCTGAGGTGCAGGAACATACTGCTCCTGCCATCAATGAGCGCGACTCGGTGTCTATGATGACCAGCTATGGCGTCAACACGCTCATCAGTGACTCTGGCGTCATTAAATACAAGATTGTCACAGAACGATGGGATGTGAACACGGTTCGTAAACCGCCTCGCTGGACGTTCGAGAAGGGCATCTTTCTCGAACAGTTTGACGAGCAGTTCCATGTGGAAGGTTATATTAATGCTGATACGGCATGGTATTATGACCAGCAAAAACTATGGGAACTGCGAGGACGTGTACATATCCGTAACGTCAATGGTCTTATATTCGACAGTGAGGAACTCTTCTGGGATGGCATCAAGCATGAATTCTATTCTTATAAGTTCTCCAAGGTGGTAACCCCCGAGCGGACCATGCAGGGCACGCGTTTCCGTAGTGACGAACATATGATGCATTATGAGGTCACCAACAGCGTGGGCTCTTTCCAGTCTGAGGATATCGAAGGCAATAACAACGAACAGACTTCTACCGGCCAGAAGACCGATTCAGTACCCCCTGCTCCTGTGCGTCCTGCTGCCACTCGTAAGAAGGCTTCACCTAAACCCCCGTTCTAACAGCAATGACAAATCTCATCATAGGACTCATCGTGTCGATGGTATTCTCGGCCTTCTTCTCTGGCATGGAGATAGCCTTTGTATCCAGCAACCGCCTGCGCGTGGAGATGGACCGCGACAAACATGGCCTCTCCCAGCGGGCATTGGACGTGTTCTATCGCCACCCCAGTCATTTCATCTCCACCATGTTGGTGGGCAACAACATCGCATTGGTGGTCTATGGCATCCTCTTCGCACAGATTTTCGATGCCACACTGTTTGCATCGTTGAGCGATGGAGTACGTGTGACCTGTGACACACTCTTGTCAACGCTGGTGGTGCTCTTTACGGGCGAATTCCTGCCCAAGACCATCTTCAAGTCTAATCCCAACGGATTGCTGACATTCTTTGCCATACCGGCATATGTGTGTTATCTCGTGCTCTGGCCTATTTCCCGCTTCTCCACATTTCTCTCTCGTGGCTTGCTCCGTATAGTGGGGGTCAAGATGCCCAAAGCGACTGAAGGCAAGGAGTTTACAAAGGTCGACCTGGACTATTTGGTTCAGTCCAGTATCGACAATGCCAAGAATGACGCAGAGATAGAGGATGAGGTGGAATTGTTCCATAATGCCCTCGATTTTGCGGATACAAAGGTGCGCGACTGTATGGTACCGCGTACGGAGATTGATGCCATCGATGTAGAGGATTGTACGGTCGAACAACTCAGAAACATGTTTGTCGAGAGCGGACATTCAAAAATGATTGTCTATCGTGGTGACATCGACCATATCATTGGCTATATCCATTCTTCTGAACTCTTCAAGCATTTCACTCATATTGCTAAGCATATCCAGCAGATGCCTTTTGTCCCAGAGACCATGGCAGCACGTAAGCTGATGCATATCTTCTTGCAGCAGAAGAAATCCCTGGCTGTCGTTGTCGATGAATTTGGAGGCACGAGTGGTATCGTCTCCCTGGAGGATATCGTGGAGGAGATTACCGGTGATATCGAGGACGAGCACGACAACCAGAAATATGTCGCCAAACAACTGGCGGATGGCGACTATATGCTCTCTGCACGACTGGAGATTGAAAAGGTCAACGAACTGTTTGGTCTGGAACTCCCCGAGAGCGATGACTATATGACGGTGGGTGGACTCATCCTACATGAATATCAGTCATTCCCGAAACTGAACGAAGTCGTACAAATTGGACGCTTCCAGTTTAAAATCGTAAAGAATACCATGACAAAAATCGAGTTGGTAAGGCTAAAAGTCATGCAATAACCTAAATTCCCCTACAAAAATTTGCTCAATTCAAAGAAAATGAGTAATTTTGCAGGCCGAATTGGAAATTATTGAAAATATAAATAAAAAATAAATATTAACAATGGCAGCAATTGGAAAAATCAGAAGCTGGGGACCAGTACTCGCTACAGTGATTGGTCTGGCCCTTTTTGCATTCATTGCCGAGGAGATGTTCCGCTCTTGCGAAGCTACAAGCAATGAGCGTCGTCAGCAGGTCGGCGAAGTGTTAGGTAAGAAAATCTCAGTACAGGACTTCCAGTCTCTTGTTGACGAATATCAGGATGTCATCAAGATGACCCAGGGCCGTGACAACCTCTCTGAGGAAGAACTCAATCAGGTGAAGGATCAGGTATGGCAGCAGTTTGTCAACAATACCATCATGGAGAAGGAAGCCGCTAAGTTGGGTCTGACAGTGACCGACGAGGAACTGCAGAACGTGCTCAAGGCTGGTACCAACCCGATGCTCACGCAGACTCCTTTCGTCAATCAGGAGACAGGACGTTTCGATGTGACACAGCTCACCAAGTTCCTGGCTGATTACAAGAAGGCACAGCAGACTCCCGAAGTCGCTGAGCAGTATCAGCGCATTTACAACTACTGGAAATTCATTGAGAAGCAGCTTCGCGACAACTTGCTGGGTCAGAAGTACCAGACGCTGCTCGCTCAGTGCCTGTTCTCTAACCCCGTCTCTGCCAAGATGGCATTTGCTGGTCAGAACGAAGAGAATGACATCCAGCTGGCTGCCATTCCTTACTCTACCATCAAGGATGATGAGGTGCAGGTGACAGAGGCTGACCTGAAGGCTATGTACGATAGCAAGAAGGAAATGTTCAAGCAGTATATTGAGAGCCGCGATATCAAGTATGTTGATTTCAAGGTGGTACCCTCTGCTACTGACCGTACCGAACTCATGAAGTCCATGAATGATGCCAAGACACAGCTCGAGTCTGGCATGGCAGCTGCTGAGGTCGTGCGTAAGGCACAGTCGGCACTTCCCTATCAGGGCTTTGCCGTAAGTCGTAATTCTCTGCCTACTGACATTGCTGCTCAGATTGATTCTATGCAGGTTGGTCAGGTGTCAAAGGTCTTCGAGACACGTTTCGATAACACACTCAACGTTGTGAAGTACATTGCCAAGGTACAACAGCCTGACTCTGTGGAGTATCGTCAGATTCAGGTCGGTGGCGAAACGGCAGAGGATGCTCACAAGCGTGCTGATAGCATCTACAACGCATTGAAGGCTGGTGCTGACTTCGAGGCTTTGGCAAAGAAGTATGGTCAGACCGCTGAGAAGCAGTGGCTCACCTCTCAGATGTATGAGCGTATGACCACTCCCGATGCTGACACCAAGGAGTATATCACTTCACTGACAACATTGGGTGTCAACGAACTGAAGAATCTCGCACTCACTCAGGGTAACATGATTCTCCAGGTAACTGATCGCAAGCATATGGTTGACAAGTTCGATGTCGCTGTGGTAAAGCACACCATCGACTTCTCAAAGGAGACCTATTCTCAGGCTTACAACAATTTCAGCCAGTATGTCAGCGAAAACAAAACGCTCGAGGAATTGGAGAAGAATGCTGCAAAGTTCGGTTATAGCGTTCAGGAGCATAAGGATCTCTATAATTCAGAGCATACTGTTGCTGGTCTGCGTTCTACACGTGATGCCATGAAGTGGATCTTCGATGCCAAGGCTGGTGAGGTTTCTCCGCTCTATGAGTGTGGCAACAACGACCATCTGCTGGTCATCGCACTTACCAAAGTGCATCCTGAGGGTTATCGTGACCTCGCTGATGTCGAGGACATGGTGAAGCCTGAGGTCATCCGTGACAAGAAGTTCGAGAAGGCTGCAGCTAAACTGGCTGGCGTGAAGAGCATTGCTGATGCTCAGGCCAAGGGTGCTGTGGTCGACAGTGTACGTCAGATTACCTTCGCTGCTCCTGCATTCATTCAGGCTGCTGGTGCTAGCGAACCCGTACTCAGTGGTGCTGTGGCATCTATGAAGGCTGGTCAGTTCACTGCTGCTCCCATCAAGGGTAATGGTGCTGCCTATGTCTTCCAGGTGTTGGCTAAGAAGGAACGTGAGGGTGCCAAGTTCGATGCTAAGCAGCAGATGACTCAGCTGCAGCAGCGTGCACTCCAGGCTGCAGGCCGTTTCATGAACGAACTGTATTTCAAGGCGAACGTCAAAGATAATCGCTACCTCTTCTTCTAAGGAGAGGGGTTTGGTTCCGTAGCTCAGCTGGATAGAGCAACAGCCTTCTAAGCTGTGGGTCTCGGGTTCGAATCCCGACGGGATCACAAAAGAAAAAAATCTGAGAAGATGAAAACTAGTTTTCAAATCTTCAAAGATTTTTTTTCTTTCGTAGGATGGCTGGCGCCAGCCTATGGGATCGATGAAATCAATTCCGACGTGACCCCGAAAGGGATCGATGAAATCAATTCCAACGTGATCCCGAAAGGGATCGATGAAATCAATTCCGACGTGATATGAAATTCGCTATATCGATTATCGTCGTCTTCGCTTTCTGCTGTTGCCAGCAGAAGCAACAGGAACCTGTGGTGACACCATGGGGACAGATTACTGATACCATTCCTACCGACGATGATTTCGACCTCGATGCCATTCAGCGTAATGGCGAACTCATCGCACTCACACTGACGGGTCCTGAGACCTATTACGACTACCATGGACGCCATCTGGGTACACAGTATATGCTGGCCCAGCGCTTTGCTGACAAGATTGGTGTTATGTTGCGCATGGAGGTATGCCGTGACTCAGCAGAGATGCTCCAGCGCCTGAATGATGGGGAGGCTGACCTCATCTGTTATCCCATGCGGCATCATAAGGACAGCCTGGGATGGCTCATAGGAACTGACAAGGAGGATCTCTCGCGTGAACTTGCTGAATGGTATCACCCTTCATTGGTCGATTCTGTGAAAAAGGAGGAGGAGTTCCTGCTCTCATCCCGTTCTGTCAAACGACGTGTGTTCTCTCCCATGCTCAATAGGGCAGGGGGTGTCATCTCACATTACGATGGTTTTTTCCAGCGCTATGCTTCGACAATCCGTTGGGATTGGCGACTGATGGCGGCACAGTGTTATCAGGAGTCAACATTCGATCCGCAGGCTCGTTCGTGGGCTGGTGCCTGTGGCCTGATGCAGATTATGCCGGGTACGGCAGACCATTTGGGACTGCCTCGCGCTAGCATCTACGATCCGGAACAGAACATCGCGGCTGCAGCGAGATACCTGGGTGAACTGGATCGTAACTTCTCGGATATCCCGGAACGTTCGGAACGTACGAAATTCGTGTTGGCAGCATATAATGGTGGCCATTTCCATATTCGCGACGCAATGGCTTTGGCTCGCAAGAATGGCAGGAATGCCCTGCATTGGCGCGAGGTGGAGCCGTATGTGCTGGGACTTAGCAAACCGGAATACTACAACGATCCAGTGGTTAAATATGGCTATATGCGAGGCTCTGAGACGGTGGACTATGTCCGTAAGATCCATGAGCGCTGGAATGGCTATCGGGGTGTCAAGACAGTCCGCAGCAGTGTGACGGTCAATGGCACACCGCAGAAAGCCAAGCGCGAACGCAAGAAAAAGTACCAGATCCAGGCAGACTGACGCAAACTATTCGTTAGATTCGTGTCATTCGTGTTCTAGAGAAAAGTACCCGAGTTTGTACAATTTGAAAACCCACAGGGAAGGGTGGTGGCCTATAAGGTTCTGTCTCTCCAACTTTCCGAAAAGCTTGTGCCACAGACGAAGGAGCCCCTGGGGCAGACGCGAAATGCTATGAAGCAGCCTGGAATAGCCCTTCAACTCCTCACGGAAGGTGTACAGTGTTCGTAAACCTTCTTCAGTTTTCCGTACAAAGGCCTCATTATCCTCAAAGACCTCGAAACTCAGGGGGTTGTCAATATGTGTGATGGGTATGCCGGCCTGTTGCATACCCTTCCCAAACAGCACATCCTCATAGCCGTAATAGCGGAAGCGCTCATCGAAGGGATGCTGCAACATCAACTCGCGCTCAATCATAAAATTGGCCGTATGGAAGTCCTGATAGGGCGACTGCTGGCGCTTCTCCAGCGTATGCTCGTGTTCAGCAGCTTTCTCATACAGCGAACGGAGATTGCCCGGGATGATGTCTCCTATAACCACTCCACCATCCACAATGGCGGCTCCTGCTGTTTCTGCATAGCGTCTGACATAGTCCTCCCGGCATACCACCATGTCACTGTCGATAAACACCAGCCATGGATATTTCGCCTGCTGGGCCAGGAAATTCCTGATGGCTGCACGGCCTTGGTTCTCCTGCCGTTCTATCAGCCTGCAATTGGACAGCTCGTTGATTTGCCTGTTCTCCTCCACCACCGCTTTGTCTGTTGATCCGTCATCAGCGACAATGATCTCATAGCCAATGCCCAAGGCGTCAGCTTGTTCGTGCAACATCGTGACTAAGGTAGTACATCTATCGTTGAAAGTAGGGATTAAAACAGACAAATTCTTCATTTTTTGTTATTTTGCGTACAAAATTACGAAAAAAATTGTAAATTTGCAAGCAAAATGAAGAAGATACCGTTTTTTATATTATTGTGTGTAGTAGTTTTGATGCTCTCGTGTGGAGGTAAGAAACGCGATGCAGCATACTATATGCAGATGGTTGACAGCATCCGCAAGGCAGAGACCGTGAAGGATATCCAGCAAAAGGCTGGCATCTACGACAATCCTGTCGATGCATGGTTCGACACCCTGGCCATTCATACCCTGCCTATCAAGTCTGCTGGCAGTGACATCGGACTGATAGGACATTTCGTCTCTGTACCCATGACTATCAACGAGTATTTTGGCTATCCTGTCAGTGCACACCTGAAGGCGCTGGCACTGCCTACTGCTTACCGCAAACCAGTCATCATGCTGGCAGAGATGGTTGACTCCATCAACCCGCGACTTTATCTCTATACGATGGATGCCAAGCACCAACCCATCGACCTGCTATGCATCTTCGAACAGAAGGATGCCAACCGCGAGGAGGACTTTGGCCAGACCTCCATGGAGTATTACATCACCACGAAATATGAGATTACACTCATCACTTTCTACCAGTCGCACGATCCTGAACGCAAGCCCGAACTGGTCAACTCCCGCCGCTATATCATCAACCGCGATGCCCTCTTCGAAGAAACAATCATTGAGTTAGAATAACATGACGGACGAATATAAGACCATATCCGCGACCAGCGAAGGCTATTACACAGAGAAGCGAAGCAAGTTCTTGGCTTTTGCCCATCATGTGGAAACAGTCGACCAAGTCAAGGATATCATTGCCGGATATCGGAAGAAATACTACGATGCCCGCCATGTGTGCTATGCCTATATGCTGGGCCCTGAGCGTCAGGACTTCCGTGCCAATGACGATGGGGAGCCTTCGTCAACAGCCGGTAAGCCTATCCTCGGACAGATCAATTCCAATGAACTGACGGATATCCTCATCGTGGTGGTACGCTACTATGGTGGCGTGAACCTGGGAACCAGTGGTCTCATCGTAGCCTACCGTGAGGCAGCGGCTGATGCCATTGCACACGCCACTGTCGAGACCCGTCAGGTGGAGGAACTGGTAAAGTATTCTTTCTCCTATCCCCAGATGAATGATGTTATGCGTATTGTCAAGGATATGAATCCCCGCATCATCTCCCAAACCTATGACAACACCTGCGAAATCGTCCTCTCCATCCGCAAGTCCGAAGCAGAAGAGCTTCGCCAACGTTTAGCGAAGCTCCTGTAATTTAGCTCAGTTTATGTATTACCAATCCACTTCTGAGCTTTGGCTCAAACCACGTTGCCTTCGGAGGCATGATCTTCCCGCTATCCGCGATATCCATGATCTGCTGCATCGTCACAGGATACAGCGCCAGTGCTGCCCGCATTTCCCCAGAATCCACACGACGCTTCAGCTCTCCCAGTCCACGCAGTCCCCCTACGAAGTCAATACGCTTCGATGAACGCAGGTCACCGATGTTCAGGATCTCATCCAGAATCAGCCTGCTGGAGATGTCCACATCCAGCACCCCGATAGGATCCGTATTATCATACGTTCCCTCCTTGGCCTTCAGACTATACCATTCTCCATCCAGATACAGCGAGAACTCATGCAACTCCTTTGGAGCATACTGCTGAACATCCTGGTTATTACTTTGTTTATTGACTTCGAAATTCTTTCGAAGCTTCTCCAGGAATTCCTCCGAGCTCAGCCCGTTCAGGTCCTTCACCACACGGTTATAATCCAGAATGGTCAACTGCGAAGCCTGGAAACAAACGGCCATAAAGTAGTTATACTCCTCATCGCCCTTGTGGTTGGGGTTCTGCTTCTGTTTCTCAGCACCCACCAGTGCTGCAGCAGCACTACGGTGGTGACCGTCAGCAATATACAGCGACGGCATCTTGGCAAATTCTGCCGTAATGGTCTGCATGTCCTCGTCATTGTCTATCACCCAGAACTGATGGCGGAAACCGTCTATCGGGGCGATGAAGTCATACTCCGGCTCCGTGGCAGCATAGCGCATGATGAGCTTGTCCAACACCTGATTGTCGGGATAGGCAAAGAATACCGGCTCGATATTCGCATTATTCACACGAACATGCTTCATGCGGTCTTCTTCCTTGTCGCGACGGGTCAGCTCATGCTTCTTGATGTTGCCCTTCTGGTAGTCGTCGGTATGGGCACACACCACCAGACCATACTGTGTCTTTCCGTTCATGGTCTGTGCATATATATAATAATGTTCGCGCGCGTCCTGTACCAGCCAGCCGTTGTCCTGGAATTTCTTGAAATTCTCCGCAGCCTTCTCATACACTCTGGGGTCGTATTCCGAAGTCCCTACGGGGAAGTCAATCTCCGGCTTGATAATGTGGTAGAGGCTTTTTTCGTTATCTCCAGCCTCAGCCCTTGCTTCTTCACTGTCCAGCACGTCATAGGGACGGCTTTCTACCTTCTCCACCAGTTCCTTCGGTGGACGAATTCCTTTGAATGGTTTTACAATTGCCATAATTTTTGTATAATGTTTATTCCTATTTATAAATTTGGGTGACAAAGTTACGAATAAGCAAGCAAAATACCAAAGGAAAACTCGTTTTTCTTTGTATTTTCGAGCGGAAGTAACTTCTCGCGAAGCGAAAAGGTACGAAATATATGTGAAATATAAAAGAAAAATAAAATAAAAATTCTTTGTTTTCTTTGATGTTTATTCGAAAATTATTCGTACCTTTGCAAACGATTATTGTGCACTTGTCATGACAACTGACATTGTGCACGTTTCAAAGACAGGGAAGTCCGCCGCCGTACTGAAGGTCTAACTCGTAGACTGACAAGGGATTACGCATTGGAGGGATGGACCGATGGCAGGGGTGCAGACATGCTGCATCCGACAAATTAACAAGTCCAAACGAGTTCTGCTCGCGCGGGCAAAGCGAAGCTATATGCAATATGGAAGATAAAAATAATGAATCAACAGTGGTCAGCGACCAGCAGCGATGGTGCATTCTGCGCCACCCGGATGCTGACTTGATAGGCGAGATATTCAGTGGCAAGCGACAGGTACATACCCCGGACGGGGACAGCACCTACCCGCTACCGCCTTACGAGTATTTCATACCTTTTGCAGACCTGAAGACGCGTCCCACGGAAAAGAAGTCCACAGGCGACGATGAATACCAGTCATACGATGCGATGCTCGATGAGAGGGCGTTGCGCAATGACCTGCACCATTATATCTTCATACGGAAACCGAAGGAGGTGGTGCTCCAGATTCTCGATGCCCCTTGGCATAAGGCGTTACGTAACCGCCTGTATACCTATCGCGACGAGAATGGTGTGCCCATCGAGATTTGCAATACGGAGATGGAACGCTTCAAGACGGTCATCAAACGCTACGACTTCCAGATTGTCAATGGTGAACCCTCCGATGAAGTGCGCGAGGGTGACTTGGTGACCATCATCAGCGGTCCCATGGAGGGTAGCGATGGTCAGGTTCAGGAGATTCGCGAGAAGGGCGGACAGGTCCTGCTCACCGTGGTGTTCTCCATGTTCCAGGACAAGATGCGCATAGCCGTTCCAGGCATCAGCATTTCCGATGTGCGCCTGAAGACTCAGGATGCTCAGCAACTGTTACAGGATCCCGTCATAGGTCATTTCGAGGACGAGCTCATCGAACTGCTCTGCCATCTGCATGGCAAGAAGGGTTCACATGCGTTGAACAAGGAAGACCAAAAACGTCTGAAGTTCCTCTATCAGTATTCCGATATTGTCTTTGAGGACAACGATGACAACCGCAAGAAGTTTGCCGCTCTGATGCTCATCTGTGCCTATCTGCTGAATGACAAAGATGCCATCACCCGCCGCACCCAGCAAGTCGAAGACCTGCTTCTCACCTCTGACCTCAGACCTTTGACCTTTGACCTCAGACCTTTGACCTCTGAGCTAGCTTGCTATCTCATGACTGCTCTCTTCATCGTGAAGCACGAAGCACCGCTTCGTCAACAAGTCAAGGCCTGGCGCCAAAGCCACCCCGACTGCTCATTGGCTCTGCGACGGTTTGTGTCCATCGCTAAGCAAATTCGCTGTTACAAGTAAATATTTTTGCACTCTCTGATACGATTTCATAGAATAAAACGTTAAATAATTTGGTAATGACACGACGTCTTACCTTTAATTATTAACTAAAATGTTTTATACAAATGAAAAAGTATTTTTTCATCGCAGCAGCAATGCTGCTCGCAGCCACAAGCTGCACAAATGAGAGTGTAGAAACCGAAGTAAAGAACAACGCAGAGCAGGTCACGGCACCAGTCACGGTGCGGATCAACGACTTCTCCATCACGACGGAGGATATGCCATCGGGTGGGGGAGTGACGCGTGCGGCACAGAATGTGACGAATTATGATGCTGTAAAAGCCATTGACCTTGCTTTCTACTCTGGTGAGACGGAGGTGTACAAGCACACGCAGCTACGCACTGACAACACAACTTTTACTACCTTCGGTAACTTCTCCTGCAATCTGCCCGTAGGAACCTACACAATGGTGGCTATTGCCAGAGGGTATTCCGATGGTGATGAGTTTACGCTCACTAGTCCTACTGCTGCCGGTTATACCAGCGAGCGGGTCCGTGAGACGTTCTGTGCAACCCAGAGTGTTACGGTGACATTAACTGGCGCTAATGTCAGTGTCACGCTGAACCGAGTCATGGCAAAGCTGCAGATTGCCTCTACGGATAATAGACCGTCCGGAGTGTCTAAGATACGCACCACCTATGCTGCAGGAGGCAAGAGTTTCAACCCAACAACTGGTCTTGCCACTGTTAACAACGGCTTCTCACTCACCAATACGCCTTCTGCGGCTGTCGGCTCTACTATCCGAGTAGAAAGTTTCCTCTTCCTGGCTACTGATGAGCAGACGATGAACATCACGCTGGAAGTGCTCGATACTGATGAAAACGTACTATTCACCAGGGTAGTGCCCAATGTGCCGATGAAGCGCAACCGCTGTACCATCCTTCGAGGAGCACTCTTCGCAGTAGAACCTTCAGCTGCATCCTTCCAAGTGGAGACAGCATGGCAGACTGACCATACCGTTAACTTCTAATCATCAGGAGGACTCATGATGAAAAGTCAGTTAAGTATGTGTGCATGTCATGCACACCCCTCCGTCCAGTCAACGTTCCTTGGTGCCCATCGTTTCGTTCATTCTGCGTTCTTTGGTGCCCATTGTTTCGTTCGTTGCGTGTGCATTTTATGCACACTCTTGCTCCTCTCCTCCTGCGAGAAGCCCATCACCAATGCCGACAGTGCGGTCAGCGGTTCGGCCGCTGACAAAGACGCCAACCTCACAGTTACCGTCTTTGAAATCGAAAAGACGCCCTTCGGCAGTCTGACGCGAGGGTCTGAAAGCCCTCTCACCCGCTCGACAAATGGCGCAACGACTCGCGCTGGACAGCAACCGCTATCCACCGTTTGCACCCGCCTCAACTTCGCCATCTACGATGAAGACGGTTCGCGCACCAAACAGGTCAATCAGACCTCTGCCGCAGCCGATTTCGGCAAGGCTTCCTTCCAACTGGAACCGGGCGACTACACCCTGGTGGTCGTGGGACACAGCTCCAATGGCAACCCCACGATGACGGACCTCAAGAAGATCCAGTTCACCAACAGCCAGGGCTATACCGAGACGTTCCTCTGCTGTACTACGGTGACCATTTCCGAAGACCCCGTGGAGAAACAGGTCTCCCTCGACCGTATCGTCTCCCTATGCCGTTTTGTGGTTACCGACGACATTCCCGCAGACGTCAAGAAGATGCGCTTCTACTATACTGGAGGCTCGGGCGCCTTCAATGCCCTCACGGGTTTGGGCAGTGTCAACAGCAAGCAGACGGTGACCGTCGATGTCTCGTCGGGCTCGCAGAAGCAGTTCGACCTGTACACCTTCCTTCACGAGGTGCAGAGCGACATCTCCCTGAAGGTCACGGCACTCGATAATGACGATAACGTGCTCTACGAGCGTGACTTCGACGTACCCATGGAGCAGAATCACATCACGTGGCTCTCTGGTGCCTTCTTCAATGGCTCCGGCTCCTCGTCACTCACCATCACTGGTGTGACGGTCAATACCGACTGGGCGGGCGAAACCCACCTGACATTCTAAACACTCACTCAGGGGCAGGTCCCCGCAGGAACCCCTCCCGGTCCTGCCCCCCTGTTTACATACAACAATGAAATATCATATATTTTCCCCCTACCGTGTGTGCCCGCTGGGCGCACATGTCGACCACCAGCACGGACTGGTGACGGGCTTTGCCATCAACAAGGGTGTCGACCTCTGGTTCGACGTCAATGACAACAGCCATGTCCATCTCGAGTCCAAAACCTTCGAGGGTATTGTGGACTTCGAGATTGATGCGCCCTCGCAGGTGCGTGAGCGCCATTGGGGCGACTATGCCCGTGGTGCCAAGTTTGCCCTGCGCAAGCGCTTCGAGCTGAAGCACGGCATCAATGGTGTCATCCAGGGCTCCCTGCCCGTGGGTGGACTCTCCTCAAGTGCCGCAGTGCTTATCGCCTACGTCATGGCCTTTGCCAAGGCCAATGACATCACCCTCCAGCCCTTCGAGGTGGTCAAGATTGCCTCTGAGGCTGAACGCGAATACATCGGTCTGAACAACGGTCTCCTCGACCAGGCTTGTATCGCCCTCGGTAAGAAGGACGAACTCCTCTTCCTTGACTGCGACACCAACGAATACCGCCTGATTCCTTTCGGTGGTCAATCCGCAACTGTCAATTCTCAATTGTCAATTGTCAATTCAGATTCCGAACTGCCTTTCGAAATCGGCATTTTCTTCTCTGGTCTCACCCGCAGCCTGGTCAACAGCGACTACAACCTCCGTGTTTACGAGTGCAAGACCGCTGCCTGGAACATGCTGGCCTATACGGAGCAACCCCTGAAGACCTTCGACAAGACCTTCTTGCGCGACATCCCCAAGGCCACCTTCGATAAGACGCGTATCGCGATGCCCGCCCGCTTTGCCCGCAGAGCAGAGCACTTCTACTCAGAGTACCGTCGTGTGCGCCAGGGTGTCACAGCCTGGGAGACCGGCAACCTCAAGCTCTTCGGCAAGCTGAGCTTCGACTCCTGCGAGTCCAGCATCCACAACTACGAATGTGGCAGCCCCGAGCTCATTGCCATCTACGAGATTATGCGCTCCCTCCCCGGTGTCTATGGTGGTCGCTTCTCTGGTGCCGGCTTCAAAGGCGCCTGCATCGCCCTCGTTGATCCCGCCCACAAGGCAGACATCGAAAAGGTCCTCACCGAACGCTACCTCGCCCAGTTCCCCGAATACGAACGCACCTTCCAAGTCTTCTGGGTCCGCCCCGACGATGGCGCAAGATTTGTATAACGACCACGGAGAATAATTATGAAACGAAGTTAAATAATGAAATGTATAGTAATCGCAGCAGGCTACGCAACGCGTTTGGGTGAGCTCACCAAGAACTTCCCGAAGCCTCTGCTCAAGATAGGAGAAAACACCATCCTTGGTCGCATGCTCGATGATATCGACACCATCCCTGAGATCGATGAGCACATCATCATCACCAACCACAAGTTCGCCCCCATCTTCGAGGATTGGCGCAATGGGCGCTTGCAGGCGCCCCTCGCTAATCACTGTTCCCAGCGCTTTTCCGCTGGGCCCTCTGCATGTGGCGGTTCTCCCGCTTCTTCCAGAGTGCCGAGCGGTTTGACCGCTCGGAAGCCCATCACCATTGTCGATGATGGCACAGAGACCAACGATACCCGCCTCGGAGCCGTCTGCGACCTCCTCTTTGCGATGGACAAACTCAGCATCAACGATGATTTATTGGTGGTTGCTGCTGACAACCTCCTCTTCTTCTCATTTCGCGAATTTGTCAAATTCGCACAGCAGAAAGGCACCTCCTGCATCATGTGCCACGAGCAGCCCTCTATCGAAAAGCTCCAGCGCACAGGCGTGGTAGAGCTCGATGCTAACAACCGTGTCCTCGGCATGGAGGAGAAGCCGGAGCACCCCAAGTCCCACTGGGCCGTGCCTCCCTTCTATATCTATCTGAAGCAGGACCTCGACCTGGTGCGCCACTCTGTCGAGAACGGTTGTGGCAAGGATGCCCCCGGCAACCTCGCCCATTACATGGTCGAGCACACCACGATGCACGCCTGGCCCATGTCCGCCGGTCGCTTCGACATCGGTTCCCTCGACACCTACTACGAGGCTCAACGCCTCTATGGTCAAAGGGACTCGGTCAAAGGACAAAGGTCAGAAGGAATCTCAGACCTTAGACTTTTGACTTTAGACAATTAAGTGAAAGCCTTAGACCTTAGACTTTTGACTTTAGACAACATTTGATTATGGAAAAAATAGATTTAAACAATAAAACAATCCTCGTCACGGGTGCAGCCGGTTTCATTGGCAGCAACCTCGTCAAGCGCCTCCTGAACGACCTCACAGGCGCCACCATCGTAGGCATCGACAACATGAATGCCTATTACGACCCCTCCCTCAAGGCCTCCCGCCTGAAGGAACTCGAGGCTTTGGTAGTGTGCCCGACGGTTCGGCCGTCGGGAAACACCTGGACCTTCGTCAAGGCCGACATCGCTGACAAATCCGCCATCGATGCCCTCTTCGCCCAGTATCACTTCGACGTGGTGGTCAACCTCGCTGCTCAGGCAGGTGTCCGTTACTCCATCGAGAATCCCGATGCCTACATCCAGTCCAACATGATGGGCTTCTACAACATCCTCGAGGCCTGCCGCCATTCGTATGACGAAGTCAAAGGTCAAAAGCCAAAGGACAAAGGACAGCCTCAGACCTTTGACCTTAGACCTCAGACCTACAGAGGCGTTGAGCACTTGGTCTACGCCTCGAGTAGCTCCGTCTACGGTGGCAACAAGAAGGTCCCCTTCAGCACCGACGACCGGGTGGACAACCCCGTGTCCCTCTATGCCGCCACAAAGAAGAGCAACGAGCTCTTCGCCCATTGCTATTCGAAGCTCTACGATATCCCCACTACCGGCCTGCGCTTCTTCACCGTCTATGGTCCTGCCGGCCGTCCCGATATGGCCTACTTCGGTTTCACCAACAAGCTCCTGAAAGGCGAGACCATCAAGATCTTCAACTACGGCAACTGCCGTCGCGACTTCACCTATGTCGATGACATTGTCGAAGGCATCGTCCGCGTGATGCAGGGCGCCCCTGAGCGCAAGACCGGTGAGGATGGCCTGCCCATTCCTCCCTATGCCGTCTATAACATCGGTGGCGGTCAGCCCGAAAACCTCCTGGACTTTGTCCAAATCCTCCAAGAGGAGTTGGTCCGTGCCGGTGTGTTGCCAAAAGACTTCAATTTCGAAGAACATAAGCAATTAGTTGCGATGCAACCCGGTGACGTTCCCGTCACTTACGCTGACAGCACGGCTCTGGAAAGAGATTTTGGTTTCATGCCCAAGATCACCCTCCGCGAAGGCCTCCGCAAATTTGCCGAGTGGTACAAGGCCTACTATAACCCTGCATGATAGCCCCAGTTCACCTGTTTTTCATCCAAATAGTGTTAAAACAGATATTAAATTCGCTGTATATTGAGAAGTTTTTGTATTTTTGCAGAAAATTCTAATTATGGAAAGAACGACAAATAAAATCATTCAGGCATTGGCATATATCGCCTATCAGCAGCCCGATCACAAAGTGAATAGCATGAAAGCTTATAAACTATTGTGGTTAGCTGATAGATACCATTTACGCCAATTCGGTCGTACAATAACAGGCGACACGTTCTTTGCATTGCCACATGGTGTTGTGCCCTCAGATGCGAAGAATGTGGTTGAACACCAGAAGACTCATATACCCTGTGACGAACAATATCGTGACAAATATATAAAAAGAGTCGGCAAATACTGGTATCAGGCCATTTCAGAGCCAGATGTCATGGAGTTTTCCGATTCAGATCAAGATGCCCTTGACAAGGTGCTTCAGGTATATGGCGGTCTTGACCAGTATCAGCTCAAGAAGTTGTCCCATGGTTTTCCGGAGTGGTTGGCATATAAGGACAAGATAGAGTCAGACCACACACCAATGGCCTACAAGATAGATTTCGACTATTTCTTCGAAGAAGCGAAGGATGATAAAAGCGGTCTCTTTGTGGATGATCCAGAGAAACTATCACTGGTAAAGGACTATTTTCATGAATTCTCCAACTGCTGATCATGGACTGATAGCAAAAGGAGTCAAGGCCAGTACGCAAATTGTCCGTGACATCAAGAAGTTGTTTGATTAATCACTTAATGGAACGTCAGGATTATATCAATCAGATAAACAGCCTCCAGGCAACTATCAAGAACCTGCTTAATATTTCTGTTTGCAGAAAAACGGCATAATCCTTGCAGATATCGAATAAAATGCTTAATTTTGCAACCGATAAGTCCTAATATGAGAATTAACTGCGATAATAATTATGTGTAGATACAATATGTCATTCAACGATGCTGTCATGAACGAGCTGCGGCCTCACTTCAAGGATGAAGAGTCCCTGTTGGTGTGGCTGGAGGTCAATATGGACCATCTCATGCGTGAATACATCGCTAGGTTTAAAAGACCTAATATTGATGGAGAGCAGTTGCTTAGAAAGTTGAATACGCTGCCTAATACATCAGCTGGCTTTCTGCAACTCAACGGCATTCTCGGAAAGCAGGGAGCAAGTTTCTCATGGGAAAATCTGCGTGAGGATGCATATTCAGACAAGTACGGCATATGAGAGTGTTCCTTGATACCAATGTTATCCTGGAATTCTTCATTGAACGT
>CADCDY010000002.1 GCA_902800245.1 uncultured Prevotellaceae bacterium | reverse complement strand
GTTTCTCAGAAACTCCAGCAGGTTTCTCATCTACGGTCAAAGAACTTTAACCATTAACCGTAATTATCTCATCAAGAACGAGAAGCGGTCAACATTCTTTAGTGCAACACCTGCACCTTTAGCCACTGAGTGCAATGGATCTTCAGCAATGTGGAACGGAATATTGATCTTGTTCTCCAGACGACGGTCCAGACCGCGAAGCAGTGCTCCACCACCTGCCAACCAGATACCATTCTTCACGATATCGGCATACAATTCGGGAGGCGTATTCTCCAAAGCGGAGAGCACGGCATTTTCTATCTTAGCAACGGTCTTATCCAAACAGTGGGCAATCTCCTGATAGCATACGGGAACCTCCATAGGCAGTGCCGTGATACGGTTAGGGCCATGAACAACATAGTCCTCGGGAGCCTCATCGCCCAGATCGGTCAGTGCCGAACCTACAGCAATCTTAATACGCTCAGCCATACGCTCTGATACCTTCACGTTGTGCTGACGCGACATATATTCCTGAATATCAGCGGTCAGATCGTCACCAGCGGTACGAATCGAGTTGTTTGACACAATACCACCCAGTGAAATAACGGCAATCTCAGTAGAACCGCCACCGATATCAACAATCATGTTACCCTCAGGGGCCTCTACGTCGATACCAATACCGATAGCAGCTGCCATCGGCTCAAAAATCAGATATACGTCACGACCGTCTGCATGTTCTGCAGAGTCACGTACGGCACGCAATTCCACCTCAGTAGAACCTGAGGGGACACCAATCACCATACGCAGTGAGGGTGAAAACAGACGGTGACCCGTGTGTACCATCTTAATCAGTCCGCGCATCATCTGCTCACAGGCAGAGAAATCGGCAATCACACCGTCTCTCAACGGACGTACGGTACGTATATTGTCATGTGTCTTCTCATACATCATCTTGGCCTTCTCACCCACAGCAATCATCTTGTCGGTGTGGCGATCCAGCGCAACTACGGACGGCTCGTCAACCACAATCTTATCATCACTGATAATGATGGTGTTAGCCGTTCCCAGGTCCATTGCTATCTCCTGAACAAAACTAAAAAATCCCATAAATTCTTTACTTCTTTAACTTCTCTTACTTCTTTTCTCCTTTATTTCTCGAACCAAGCGTGAATGGCTGTGTCGTAGTGCGAGCTGACGCCAAAGGCACGTGTAGCAAGCATACGACGCTGAGCCTTCGTAGTCTCGGCACCCTGCTTATTGAGGATGTCTAACAATACAGAGTACTCAGCCTTAGACGGAACTATCACTACGTCATTGAAATTTTTTGCTGCTGCACGAATCAGCGAGATGCCGCCAATGTCAATTTTCTCGATGATATCCTCTTCGCTGGCACCGCTTGCAACGGTCTGTTCAAAGGGATACAGATCGACCACAACGAGGTCAATCTCGGGAATCTCATACTGAGCCATCTGCTGACGGTCGCTCTCCAGCTCACGTCTGCCCAGAATACCTCCGAACACCTTCGGATGCAATGTCTTCACACGGCCACCGAGGATAGAGGGATACGTCGTCACGTTCTCCACCTTCTCACACTGATAGCCCAGCGATTCAATAAACGTCTGAGTGCCGCCTGTCGACAGGAACTTCACGCCCTCGTCGTTCAGCTTCTTCAGCAACTCTTCAAGCCCATCCTTATGAAACACCGAGATGAGCGCAGTCTTAATTTTCTTGTTGTCTGCCATAAAAATAATATAACGCGTTATTAATTATTATCCTTTGAGTCTGCAAAATTACAAAAAAGTTTGCACTCTTAGCAAAGATTTTACGAAAAAAAACGGTTTAAAATAAAAAATATAATGTATGTCAAGCGAGAATTCGTTTTTTCTTTGTACCTTTGCCGACGAAATATCAACCAATTACATTTTTTTTGCATGAAAAGAATTATTGTTTCCGCTGCTATTGCAGCCCTTGTAACAGTCAGTTCCTTCGCTGGTGGACTGATGACCAACACCAATTATCACATTGCCTTCGACCGCATGATGGCCCGAGGCGCAACGACGGACATCGACGCCGTCTTTAGTAATCCCGCAGGTCTTGCCTGGGGCCACGAGGGATGGCAACTATCGCTCAACTTCCAAAAGCCCTGGCAGTATCGTGACATCAAACTGACCACGCAAGCTGGCAGTCACACCTATGAAGGTAAAGCCTCTGCCCCCATCGTCCCTGCCCTCTTTGCATCCTACAAAAAGGATCGCTGGGCGGTATCCGGCATGCTTGGCATCGTAGGCAGTGGTGGCTTCGTAGAATACAAGGAGGGCGTCCCCATGTTCAACGCATTACTGGGGGGCGTCATTACCACGCTCACACAAGGTTTGTCCGAGGTGACTGGTGGCGCTACACCCGTCGTCACTCCTAACCAGTTCGATTCCGAGATGAAGGGCAAGCAGTACATCTATGGCGGACAGGTCAATTTCACTTATAAGGTGCTCGACTGCCTCTCTGCTGCCGTAGGCTTCCGCGCCAACTACTACGACGGCTACTATCGCGGTCACGTCAACGCAAACCATTCCTCCATAGGAAACCTTGCCAGTCTGTCGCTCGACGTCGATCAGAAGGGTTGGGGCTTTACTCCCATCGTCAGTCTGGCCTTCCGTCAGGGTCCTTTCTCGCTGACCGCACGCTATGAGTTCCGCACAAAAATCGAGACCAAGAACGAGACCAACAGTCTGAACGCTGAACTGAACACAACCAAGTTGGTTACAGAACCACTGACACAATTAGTGGTAGCTGGTGCCATTACGGCTGCACAGGCTCAAGCCATCGGACAAGGTATTCAGGAGAAGATGAGCGGAGGTCTCAGTGCTTATACCGCTCCATACGAGGACGGTGCCAAGACGCGCTACGACATGCCCGCATTGCTCTCTGTTGCAGCAGGTTATGAGTTCACACCGAATCTCCGTGCTACGCTAGAGTATCATTTCTTCGACGACAAGAATGCCAAGATGGCCAACGACCGTCAGAAGGAGCTCACTCACGGCACTCACGAGATTCTTGCTGGTGTTGAATGGGACATCAACGAGAAGTTCACCGTCAGCTGTGGCGGTCAGCACACCGACTACGGACTTTCCGACGGCTACCAGCAGAACACTTCTTTTGCCTGCGATAGCTATAGCATAGGTCTCGGCGGTGCCTGGAACATCAACAAGCAGGTGCGTCTCAATGCCGGCTACTTCTGCTCGCTCTATAGCGACTACGACAAACAGACCACCTACGGTCTCGAGACCTATTCCCGTACCAACCACGTTATTGGCGTCGGCGTCGACTATAAATTCTAACACAACAAAAGATATCAAAACAAAGAGTGGGCAAACCCAATTGGTCTGCCCACCTTTTTTATAATTTCCGAAACCGTTTACTTGAACAAGCTCTGGGCCATCTGGTAGAGGCAACGGCGCCAAGTGAGGAACTCGTGGGCGGTACCCTCAGAGATAAGACCCTCGGCATTGTAGCCAGCAGCCTTTAAGTCAGCAACGCTCTTGTTGATGCCTGCGGGATTCTCCTTGTCACCACAGCCCTCGAAGATATACTTCACCACCTTCGGATCCTTGATTTCGTCAGGAGCATACTGTCCACCACTAAGCAAGCCCCAGTAACCAAAGACCTCAGGACGGCGCAGGGTGATGAGCTTCGTCTCCATACCACCCATCGAAAGACCTGCGAGTGCACGGTTCCACTTGCCTTCCTTCGTCAGGAATTGCTTTTCGATGACAGGGATAAGCTCGTCAATAAGTAGTGTCTCGAACTCCTTAGCGGTAAACTGACCAATGGTACCGAACTTGAAATCGTTGGTAAGACCATAGGCCATGACAACGATAAAGGGCTTGATCTTGCCGTCGGCAATCAGATTATCCATGATGATGCCTGCCTTACCCTGTACGGGCCAACTGGTCTCGTTCTCACCCCAGCCATGCTGCAAATACAGAACGGGATAGCGCTCCTGCTTACCCTTTATGAGCTTACCATAGCCATAAGGCAGATAGACGTTGGCAGTCTGCATCTTACCAGTACTCTCAGACCAGAAGTTCACCTGCTGGATATTGCCATGAGGAATGTCCTTGCGCCAAGCGTAGAAGTCCTGATCGGGAGCAGGAATTTCGATACCGCTCTCCCAACGGCAAGAGCCGAAGTAGTTATGCGTGCCAGGATCATTGAACGTGCCACCGTCGATAGTCAGGTGATAGTAGTGGAAACCAGGATCCATCGGACCTTCGGTAGTTCCTACCCACACACCGTCCTTGTCCTTACGCAGCACAGTGCCGCCACGACCACCAAGACCGAGGCTGACAATGACCGACTTAGCATCAGGAGCCTCAACACGGAAGCGAGCATAACCCTCGCTATTAACCTGCGGCCAGTCCTGTCCGGGCTGGTTCATAGGATTGGGAACGAAGTCCTCCTTGGGAACGGCATTGTCAAGGGCTGAATTGAAGTTCTTGATAGCATAGTAAGCCTGCTTGGGCTTGTAGTTCTCGTCAAAAGGCAGTGGGTGGTTGTTCACACCAAGCCATGAGTCGCGGTCGCCAAGATTCCAGAAAGTTACACAATCGATGACATCCTTATGCTTACGGAAGATTTTGAAGATGCGAGCATATTGATCGGTGAGCAGCGTGTTCATATAACTAGCCACGGGTTTATTCTCACCACGTGAGAAGCGCAACTGACCACCCATCTCGGTATTCATGCGGATGTCAAGCTCGGTGACGTGAATGTGCTTTACCAGTTCCTTATATTTCGTGATGGCAGCGTCGATGTCCTCCTCAGAAGGACCATAGACATTGTAATGACCTTGCATACCGATACCGTCGATGGGTACACCGGCATCCTTCATCTTCTTCACCATATTATATATACGGTCGCGCTTACCGGGGTCGCACTCGTTGTAGTCGTTATAGAACAACAGGGCGTTGGGATCGGCCTCACGGGCAAACTCGAAAGCCTTGGCAATGAACTCGTCGCCACAAAGCTGGTAGTGACGGCTGTCACGATAAGGACTTGGAGCCTGACCACGACGTCCAAAGCCGCCAAAGCCACCAAAACCGCCACCATCGGAGATGGCTTCGTTCACAACGTCCCAGCAATAGACGACATCCTTGTAACGATTGACAACGGTGTGGATGTGGTCGCGCAGACGCTCATAGAATACCTCTTTCTTGACGGGCTTACCCTTCTTATCAGTAAACATCCAGTCGGCAAACTGTGAGTGCCAGCAGAGGCAGTGTCCACGCAATTTGATAGCTTTCTCCCAGTTCCACTCACCCTCCTTGGGATGCAGTTCACCAGGCTTCATGTCGTTCTCAGCAGTGATGCTGTTGAACTCAGCCTTTACCAGATTAATCTGGTCGTCATTGCTCACATTACGCTGGTTGAGGGCTACACCAATCATGAAGTAGTCCTTGTAAGCGTCTTTCAGTTTCACTGTTGGATTAGGATCTTGGGGTGCTCCCCATTGTGCCCAAAGGCTCGTGGTAGTCATAGCAAGCACGAGGGCAAGGGCGGTTTTTAATGTTTGTCTCATTGTGTTGATTTTTAGGAATTATAAATAATGTTTATTTGAAGTCGATAGTGAGTTTCTTGAGGTCCTTGTCGGCCGAACTATTACCAACAAGAATCTCATACTTTCCAGGCTTCACACGCATAGTGTTGGTCTCGGGATCCCAGAATTCAAAGCTCTTGCGGTCGAGTGTCAACTTTGTCTTAACAGTCTGTCCTGCCTTCACGTCAACACGTTCGAAAGCACGGAGCGACTTCAGCGGACCATCTGGATCCTGCAGGTTGCGGACATAGAGTTGCAGAACCTCTGTGCCGTTCTTCGCACCTGTATTCGTGACGGGAACGGTGATGGCGACCAAATCGCCATCCAAATGACTGGTGGCTGCACCTACCTCGAAGGTGGTGTACGACAAGCCATAGCCGAATGGGAACAAAGCATCGGTGAAATAACGATACGTGCGGCCCTTCATTGAGTAGTCCTCATAGTCCGGCAACTGGTTGCTGTTCTTGTAGAACGTAACCGGAAGTTTTCCTGAGGGATTCACATCTCCGAAGAGCACATCAGCAACAGCAGTTCCACCCTCCTGACCAGGATACCAAGCCTGTACGATAGCTTCACAGGTCTCAGTCTCTGGTTGCAAAGCGATACACGAACCTGAGCAATTGACGAAGATGACCTGCTTGCCGGCAGCCTTCAGTGCCTTCAGGAATTCACGCTGCACCTTTGGCAGTTCAATATGTGTGCGGTCGCCACCCTTAAAACCATCGATATCCACAGGCATTTCCTCGCCTTCGAGGGCTGGTGAGATACCACCTACGAAGATGACCTTGTCAATACCTTTCAGTTGAGCAATGGTCTCTTGATAGTTGATGGGGTGTTCTTTGGCGATATTGATGGTCAAATTAGCATTATAGGTATGGATATGTGCAAAGCGTACCTCTATATTATAGCTCTTACCCTTTTCAGCCTGAATAGCCACGCGGTTAGGTGTGGTGCGCCAGATGTGATGACGGAACTTTTGGACACCATCGATATAAAGCTCGAAATGTCCGCAGCCATCCACATTCACCACGTATTCACCAGACTCGTTAGGTGTAAATACGGTCTCATACTTTGCAGAGAAATCCTCGAGCTGTACGCCAGGAGCAAAGTTATGCATACCAAAGGTGGTAACAGCCAATGGTGTGGTATAATACTGCGTCGTCACAGGCTTGCCCTCCATCATACGGTTATTCCAGAAGGTGCCCTTCATACCCTTCTTACCCTCGAAACTGCACTGCGAGGCCATCAGGCACTCCATCACCTTGTCGTAGGTCAGGTCGCAGCCAGCAGTGTAGAACAACTTCTTCTGTTTGGCCTTGACACCATCAAGGATAGTAACAGTATGATTGGGCTGACCGTTATAATTACCCCACATCATAGGCGTATTGTCAGCATTAGGGCCGATAACGGCAATTTTCTCCTTACCTTTCTGCAAAGGGAGGATATTGTTGTTATTCTGAAGCAACACAATGCTCTGACGCGCCATATTCAGTGAAATATTGGCAGACTCCTTGGTTGACATAGCTGAATACGGAATCTTTGACCATTCCACCAATGAGGGGTCGTCCATCTCACCTAAATCGAAGCGGCCTTCGAGCAGTCGGATAACGTGCTTATCAACCTCTGCTTCAGTAATAAAACCGCGCTGTACAGCCTCCGGGATGCTCTTGTAGGCATAGCCATAGCCACACTCCACGTCAGTACCAGCGATAGTAGCCTTAGCAGAGGCATGAACAGGGTCAGAGGAAGACTTGTGAGACTCATAGAAATCACTCACGGCACCACAGTCGCTCACTACCAAATACTGGAAGCCCCACTCATCGCGCAGGATGGTCTGCAACAGGCGCTGACTGCCACAGCAGGGGTCATCGTCTAGACGCTGATAGGCACACATCACCTCGCGAACCTTCGCATCCTGAACCAACGTCTTGAAGGCAGGCATATAGGTTTCCCACATGTCACGTGGCGACACATTCGTCAAGTTAGCCGAGTGACGTGTATATTCTGGACCGCTATGTACGGCGTAGTGCTTGGCACAGGCCCACAACTTACGGTATTTGGCTGTCTCAGGACCCTGCAAACCCTTTACGACCTGCATACCCATCACACTCGTCAAGTAGGGGTCTTCACCGTATGTCTCTTGTCCCCTGCCCCATCGCGGGTCGCGGAAGATGTTGACATTCGGCGTCCACACCGAAAGACTATGGAACTTCTCGTCCTCACCAGAACCGCGCTGCATGCGCTCGTTATACTGCGCACGAAACTCCGTCGAAGCCACATCGAAACACTTGTAAAGCAGGTTGGGATTAAACGACGCAGCCATCGCCACTGGTTCCGGGAATACGGTCACATTTCCCTGATTAGCAGCACCATGCAGAGCCTCGCTCCACCAAAAAAACTTCTTGATACCCAAACGCGGAATGGCCGGACTCTCGTCCAGCATCAACATAGCCTTCTCCTCCAGCGTCAGTCGCGAGCACAGGTCCTTGGCACGTTCTTTTGCACTCAGATTGGGATTCTGATAAGGTAGTGTCTGTGCCGACACATGTAGGCCGACACAGCACACTACAAACGTTGATAATAAGTTGTGTTTCATATCGTTATATTGTTATGTCTCTATGCGAAGCACAAATCCTCCGCGTGGCGCAAGGTCAAGGCTTGAAGGCAGCGAGAACATCGGAACAATGATCCACGGATTCTTCTTGTCACCACTGTCGCCAAATAGCGTCATCTCGCTGATATCACCCTTGATGAAATCCAGCGAGAACTTCAACGTCCGCTGGTCATCACACCCGTTGATGCCTGCCACATACCATGTCGTACCGCTCCTACGGGCCATCACCACATATTCGCCGGGATAGCCGCAAACTAATCGTGTCTCATCCCACGTCGTGGGCAGATAGCCGAAGAAGTCCTGCACCGCCTGAGGTTGTGCCAGATAGCTTTCCGGACGGTCGGCCAAGTGTTGCAGTGCACTCTCAAAGAGCACCGTCAGCGCCAGTTCATGACCGTTGGTAGTGATGTGCGGATGTTGCGAATCACTGAACGTACAGGGAGTGTAGTCCATCGGACCAATGACATTGCGCGTAAAGGGCAATGTGGCATTGTGGCGTGCGGCTTTAGCCGTAAATGTAGGCACATTGTTATACCACTCGGCACCGTAGACGCCTTCCGTCGACATCAGGTTCGGCCAAGTTCGCTGCCAGCCGCGGGGAACGGTAGCCCCGTGGAAATTTACCAGCAGATGATGGCGTGCAGCACACTCCAGTAGGTCTTGGCAATAGTCCATATTCTTCTGATTATCACCCGAGAAGAAGTCAATTTTCACGCCAGCAACACCCATTTTTTCGCACCACGCAAATTCGCGCTCGCGATCCTCGGGCTTATTCAGACGGAACTTCGGCGTAGGCGCACCATCCACCCATCCTACACTGGAATTATACCAAATCAGTGGCTTAATACCTTTATCCTTGGCATAGTTAAGGGCATCCTCAATGGTCTTGCCATCTTTCATTTCGTCCCACTCGGCATCTATCAACACATATGGCAAGCCCAGCGTGACGGCCATATCGACATATTTCTTGATAATGTCGTAATCGTTCGAACCGTGGTTGTAAGCCCAGTAAATCCACGACACGCTACCAGGCTGAACCCAGTTCGTATCAGCCAGCTTACAAGGCTCCGAGACGTCAGTCACAAGTGTCGATTTCACCACGTCAGCCAATGTACCGATAATCGCCACGCGCCAAGGCGTCTTTCCGCTTGCGGTCTCGCGGTCGCTGGTTCCCCCAACGACATCCATACGTTCTGCCTCTACCACACGATACGTCTCACCGTCGTTATAAAGACACGACGCACTCTGTCCTTTCCCGATGTTCGCCTCCGTAATCAGCACAAATACGCCGTCGGCAGGCTCTATCAGTGCGGGATAGCCCCAACGGTTATTCCATCCTTCTGCCGATTTGAATGTGCCGCTATACGACGGCACGGGCGCCACCTTATAGGTAGTATCGAGCGGGAAGAAACCCTCGTACGAGTCACACCACTGCTGCATCCAGCGCCGTGTGCCCTCTGGGATACGGTAGGCAATGTCAGATGTCTGAGGACTGAGGTCTGATGTGCGGACGGCAATACCGTCGTTATACATCCGCAATGTCACGTTGCCACACTGATATTCGTTGGCCTCATTCGTGCAATGCCGTTTCTTGCCCGCCAGCATCTGGTAGTCGGCCTTCACCGTTCCCGCGCTTTTCATCGCCTGTGGGACAATGCCCTGCACCGTCATCTCCAGCGCCCGCTGACCGTTATAGCTGATTATCAACTGATTATCCTGAACCTCTGCGGTCAGTTTTCCGTTGGGCGACTGTACCTTCTGGGCTGTGACGACCGTCGTCATCACCCCCAGCATCAGTGCACATATTGCAACAATTCTTCTCATTTTTTATTTATGTTGGCTTAGTCGCGGGACGTACTTCACGGGCTCAGCATCTCCTTTTAAGACGTCGGCAAACTCCCGAGGTTTAATCGTCACCGCATTTTTCATAAATTCCGGTATATTATAACACTTCATAAATTGACGGTGATAGTCCGGATCAGCGCAGGGAAGTTCAAAGGGTTTCGACCAATTGCCTTTCTCGTCGACATGGGCAAAGAACGGACGCGTATACTCTCCGTCATAGCGACGGCTGCTGAACACCAGCCAATGGCCGTTGCTCGACCACGAATGGTAACTTTCCGTATCCTTCGAGTTGATTTCCTGTAACATGCGGGGGGACCCTCCCCTGAGGTCTATCGCCCATAGGTCTGCGTCGCGATGCCAGATATGGAACACGCCATACGCTCCCATAGTAAATACCAACCAGCGACCGTCGGGCGACACACGGGGCAATGTGGCACTCATGCCCATGCTCGCGGCGTCGAACACCAGTTGGCGCTCTCCAAACGTCATGGTTTCAGGATCGAACGATTTCTTATATATATTGTATTTCACATCACGCCGGTGACTAATGATCTGCGATCCGTGATCTATCGAATCCACGAATTCAAAGTGCGCACTGCAATAATACAAGGCCTTGCCGTCAGGCGCCCAAAAAGGGAATACCTCCAGTTCCGCTGGATCATTCTCAATGTTCGTCACCTCGTTCCGTTCCACATCGTAAGCTATCAGGTCACTCTCCGCGTCAAACACTTCAATCTTATTCGGGTCTGTTAACTGGAACGTCTGACTTGTGTTGTTCGTCGAATAGACTATCAGATTCAGCCACGGATGCCACGTGGGATACACACCAGCCGACAATATGGAGTCATTTCTCATATTAATCTTCTTCATCTTGCCGTCGTAAGCTATCAACGTACCGCCTAAATTCTGACGGGCGTGGAACTGCATGCGCTCAGGGTTATACTGCTGGTAGTTGTGACAGTTGATACACTGTCCGCCCTTGTCGCCTTCCGTGCTACACAGGATATTGTCGTATATCACGCTCTCGTCGTAGTTCTCCAGACAACGCTGGCTGATAGTCAATTCCTCGTAGCTGACGTACGACGGATAGATTAGACGATAGCTCAGATACGCGTCGATGCTGTCCTTTGACACATAGATATTGAACGGCTTGTATTTTGTCCACTGACCGTCATATTCGGCATACACCTCCACACCGATGCTCTTGCCCTGAGCCCTCCGTGCCAGTCGCTGCCAGTCGTCACGCTCTGGCTGTATCTTTTCACCTTCCAACAACAGTTCTTCGTCATCCACTGTCAGACGCGCCACCATATTGTCGGCCATTTTCTGCATCTCAAACGTCAACGGTGCTATATTGACGGGCACCGTCACGTCCTTATAGTCTGGGTAGATATCGGGGTGTTTGTTCGATGCCGTATAGCCCTCAGGCACCTTCACCCCACAAGCGGTCATCAGCACCGCCACTGCAATGAAAAATAGCTGTCTTTTCATACTTTTTACATCTTACTTCTTACATCTTACTTCTTACATCTGACATCTTACAGATATGCCACATCACCTGTCAGATAATATTCAAAAAAGAATGTGTCGCCAAACAATGGATACAATGCCGCACGCACATCGGGCAGGTCTCTGCCGTCATACTTCTGTAACAACTCCACAAATTGCTTATAAGTTTCCTTCACGCCATTGTCGTATGGAATCTTCACAGGCGCACCGCCTGCCAAATCGGAATAGAGATAGGCGGCCTCCTGATAGTATCGGGGAATTGGTCTGTTGGGATGCTGTTTCAGATAGACCACAAATCGCCTCCAAAACTGTTCGACATTCTTGGTCCACAACGTAGCCAGCAGACACTGCTCCTGAAAATACGGGTCATCGCTATCCAGCATTGCCAGATGGTTCATTAGGTATCTTTCCGCATAACCGCGGTCGGCACCGACCATATCCGGATAATGCAGCATGTGCATAACAGGACCAGCTTCCTCGTCCTCCTCCATCATCTTCGGATGCTGCTGCAACATCTCCATATGTTCTGCCCACCCGCCGTGAAACAGCGTGTGTTTCAATATTCCGGTGTACTTATATATGACATTTATCTCGTTGGCCATCAACCCGCAGCGCGCCAGATATTTCAGGTGCTCATGACGCCAGCCAAACTCCACGCCAGCCTCAATACACATGTGGTGACAATCGTTCAGCATGCCGTAATGATAGTATATCAAGTCGCCGACTATCATCGATGCTGGAGGGGCAAAGGGCGACGCAGGCTTCTTCGAACCATTGGGATAGCGGTACATCTCAGTACTCTGACGGCCCAGTCGCGACAGAGCCAGAGTCCTCATCATCACCACCGATCGTGTCGTCACATCCTGCTGTTTGTCGGCTTCCTCCAGCACGTCCTCCCAGCGACACTGCTCTACGTAGTGATACATGGCAGCCTCGCGGTGGAAGTTCTCGTCCTTCATCCAGCCATACCACACACCATAAACCGTCGCAGCCAGCACGGCCACAACAACAATTGTCCGCCACTTCTTGCCATTCACGTCTTCCTTCGTCCATTTTACCACTACCAGCAGCAATAAGCACACGCCCAGCAGGGCATACGGGATATAATACTCAGTATTCTCCTCAATAATCTTGAAGATGGGCAGTGCCGTCCACCAAAGGTTCACCATGTTCGTCTGATAGTATACATACTGATAGCACAACAGCGGCACGGCCACTACGACCAACGCGCCGATAATGGTGTCCACCACTGACTGCCACTTATCACCGTCCAGTCGCCAACTCCCTATCGCCATCAGCACTACGGCAGCCAGACCGTAGCTTCCAAACAGCGGATAACCGACAACAGCCACAGCCACCATCAGTACACGGCGCCACAGTCTCGATGCAGACACCGCGCGGAATACCCATAGCAGTGCGGCAATCACCGTCACACCTACTGTTGCGACAAAATACCAGCCTCGCAACTTGATGGTGTATATCCAGTATCCCATCTCCGTATTCGCTATCAGAAGCAATGCCACCGGCACCAGCAACAACGGTGCCCACTGTTCGCTGACGCTGAACGCACGCTTCATCAGCCACATCATCAACCACCACAGCCCGCACAGCACAAGCACACCCAGCAACGGATAGTACAGCAACTGCGTCAGGAAGGTTCCGACATACATCAGCAGCCCTCCGGGCACCACCATCAATTGTTTGAAAAACAGTGGAGTATCCAGCCACAGACTCTGCTCCTGGATTTTCCACAATACATGGCGTTCATACGTCAGCAGCACCACGGCTACTGCAAATAACGCAACAAGCCACACCGCAATGGAGGGGTGGTTTCTAATCATTCCCATCATGCCCTGACCCTTGGCCTGAGCATTGTCTTGCACTTGTTTTAGCATATGTTTTTTTAACATGGGTGCAAAGTTACAAAAAAATCTTTACACCACCACCCCTGTTTGTAACACGATTTTTCTTTTATGTAACATCATCCGACTTTTTGTACGGCCATTCCTTGGCTAGTTCTATTTTTCATGCGTCCCCTAATCCAAAAAATAAAAAAACTAGTTTTCTTTTGGTTCTTTGATTATTTATTCGTACCTTTTCGCTATGCGAGAAATTACTCTCGTTCGAAAATATCCAAATAAATTTGGTAATTTCCTCACTTATTCGTAACTTTGCACCAGAGATATCTCTAATTCATCTCTAGTTCTTCTCTAATTCATCTCTAGTTTATCTCTAGTTTAAGAATTAGAGATATAGTAGAGTTATAAATGAGTAAAACATGAAATAAATACAAGCAGAATTATGGCAGAAATGACGAAAAACATGTACGGCGCTATCGGAAAGGTCGGTAACATGACGTACTATCAACGTTTGGGAAAGACCATCGCACGAACTAATACTAAGCCGAAGAATCCTAAGACTGAGGACCAATCACTGCATCGAGTCCTTGTCAAGACTGTAAACAAAAGCTACAGTAGGTTGAAGGAAATCTGTAATCATTCCTTCGAAGACTACAACAATGCCTTCGAGTGTATGAACAAATTCAAGAAGGTCAATCTGAAGTACCTTCGTGAGCACGCGACAACACTTGTGGCATCAGGTCAGGGGCTAGATCAGTTCTACCAGTTTACACCCATTAAGGACAGAAAGTGGACGCCCTTCGCAGCCATCATTTCCGAGGGGCATCTGCCCGAGGTCGCGGTGAGCATCAAGAGCAACCCTTCAACTGGCTCAGGGGCTGAGAAGAGCGTGGCCCATGTCAATGCGCCAGGCCAAACCTACGCCGACTTTATCACGGCATGGGGGCTGCAACGCGGTGACATGGTGACGTTCGTGACTGTGCAGAAACACGAAGACGACTACGAGGTGGAGGTCGCTCGCCTTGTGCTCGACCCCCGCAACGCCGACGGCTCGGGTGCTCCGATGACGACGGAAATTGTGGACGGTCAGGGCGGTTTCCCATGCTCGAACAGGAAGAACGAACTGAACTTCTCCATTTGCGAGTTCGATGCCGACCACTTCAACTTTGTCCTCGGCCGTGGCGGCGACGTAGTGGCTGCTGGCATCATCGTCAGCCGAGAGGCCGTGAGTGGCAATTGGCTACGCAGCAACTGCCAGTTGGTGCTCAACGAGAGCGCATTCGGTCCAGACCTGTGTAGTCTGGCAAAGGCTGTGGAGGATAGTTACAAGACATCGGTGATTACCGTGGAGTCCGAATATTATCTTAATAACGCAGGTTAGGTAATATGTATGCTGCTGTTAACGAAGGTAACATGTTTGGAATGCAACGCCACACTGACCACGTGAAGATGACAACACAAGAGTTTTGAAAGTTATCATGGGAATAGGACGCAATGCTCGGGCGCGATGTCCACTGTACAGTCCGACGAACACAGAACCCTTCTGTGCCAAGCGAATCATGACGCGCGGCTCATTGTCCGACGTGCTGTCAATGCCAGTGTGTTTCAAAAGCGGTAGAAACCGAAGAAATAGATGACGGCGATTTTGCGTTTGTCAGTCATGTTGCTAACCTTGCCGACAACACTACCGCCTTTCCAGACTTTACCATTGTCTTCTATCTTTCCGACGATGGAACCGCCGAGGCGTATGTTGCCGTTGTCTTCTACTTTACCAACGATGGAGCCGCCCTTGCGGATGTTGCCATTATTCTCGATTTTGCCTTCTATGCTGCCGCCGACCCAGATATTGCCATTCTGAATCTTACCCTGCGAGGAGCCGTTGATGACGACGTTACCGTCTGGACGCAACTCGCCAAAGATGCTGCCGCCCCACCAGAGGTTCTGCTTTGTGTTACGGCTGGTATTGGTCTGCTGAGCCGGACGGGCGGTGGACACCGTCGTACGGGTGGTCGTAGTCGTAACAGCAGGCTTCTCAGTGGTTTCCGGCGCGGCCTTTACCGTTGCCGATGTCGTCTGATCTACCTCGGTCTGCTTCACTTGCTCTGGAGCCTTCTGCGTGGGCTGTTCGTTGCCGTTCAGCACCTCGTCGGTCTTTTCTTGCACTACCTGCTCGGCCTTCTGTGTGACTTTCGACTTTGCTCGATTCACCAAACTGCCGAACTGTGCCTGTGCCGGCAGCTGACAGCACAGGGCACATACAACAAATAAAATCTTCTTATATGTAATCATAAACTTCTTAATTCAGATATGTATTACTTCAGCTTTTTGAAGAGCTTGTTAGACTCGAGAGTCCAATCCTTACGTTGGAGGAGCTGAGGGTTCTTGCCGATAAACATCTTGGCGGCCTCCTTGTTGCCCTGCAGCTGCCACTGGAGCCAGGCGAGGGCGGGAATGGTGAACTCGCCACCGTGAGGCTGACGATAAGTGCCTCCGTGCCCCACTGGGAAATTGATGGCACAGCAGGGAACATGCTGGATGCGCTTGAAGTCATCCATACCGTTGCCGTAGGCGATGTCCTCAGGACCACCGAGCATATACATGATGGGAGTATGAATCTCGTTGAGTTTCTCCTTCTTCGGCATGGGCATGCCACCGACAGCCTGACCGGCATTCTGCTCGTTGAAAAGTCCGCTGTTGCAAATCATGAGCGCCTTGATACGTGGGTCGGCACAGTTGAAGAGCGTCTGCAGACCACCACACGACATGCCGGCAACACAGATGGCCTTGGTGTCAATCTTCTGATAGTAGGGCGACTTGGGGTCGGCATTCTGGGCAATGATCCAGTCGATGGACTCTATCTGCTGCTCAGCACGTGACATGGGGCCCTTGTACCACTCGTCGGTCATGGGGATGTCACCCGTAGCAAGAACGATGAAGCCGTTGGAGGCAATCTCGTTGAGGAAGTTCATGTGTTCGAAGGGAGAGTTGGCGCAAGCACCATTGCCCCATACGAGCACAGGCAGCAACTTGGCAGGTCCGAAGGCAGAGAGGTCCTGAGGCACGAAAATGGTATGCTCAGGCAGTGTGGGCTCTTCGCGCATGATTGCCTTATAGGCACCCGTACCGCCTTCCTCGAGGATACGCGTCTTGGCTTCCTTCTTGCAGCAAGGCTTGTCGCAGCAGCTCATATTGCCACCATTGCGCACACAATCGAGGAAGCAAACCATCTTCTTCAGGTTCTCCTCAGTATACATCTGGGGACCACCGTGACCACCCTCAGCGGGGAACGTGGCCTCGGTTTTGACACCGGCAGCCTTCAGCAACTCGTAGAACTCCTTACCCTGACAGTTGGGAACGACATTGTCCTTGTCACCGTGGAAGATGATGATGGGAGGATTGTTTTTGTTGACATAGTAGGTAGCACTGAGGCTGCGATACTTGTCGGGTTCCTTGGCCAGCTTCGAGTTGAGCAGCACGTCCTCAGGACTGTTCTCACCCATCTTCATACCCTCGCCGCAGTCCATATTGGTAAGGTCCACAGGACCAGACCAGTCGCAGGCAGCATTGACACTGCTGCTCTCGCTGAGGAAATTGCCAACGGTGCCTTCGAGGTCGATGTCATAAGTGCCCACCTTCGTCTGCTTCAGACCAGTAGTGGTTGCAGCGATAGAGGCCAGATGACCACCGGAAGAGAATCCGCTGGTGGCGATGAACGACGTGTCGAACTTATACTTTGCAGCCTCACCACGGACGAAACGGATGACGGCACGGATGTCGTGAATCTGGGCAGGCCACTTGGCATCCATACTGCTACGGTGGTTAGGGCAAACGACGGCATAGCCTGCTTCGAGCAGCGACTTGCCGATGGTGCCAAGGTCGGCCATGCCCTTGCCGTTGTTGCTGAACCACGCACTGCCATAGACATGGATAACGACTGGATAGCTGGCAGCCTCCTTCTTGGGCAGGTAAATGTCACAGGTGTGATAGGCCTGGTCATCGCCAGCATAGTTGATGTCCTTCCACTCCTGAGAGGTGGGAAGGTCTACTTTCGGTCCTTGGAAGCCACCAAAGCCTCCAGCGGGTTGTGCCTGTGACAGCAATTGACAGCACAGCGCACATACAACAATAAGAATCTTCTTCATAGTTTGATAATAATGTTATTATTTAATGATAAATTTCTTGCCATTCTTGATATAGATGCCCGGACGCAGGGCGGAACCATTGACGCGACGACCATCGAGGGTGTAAACGGGACCCTCAGTCACAATGGAATCGTTAAGCACAGAACTTATGGATGAGAGGTTGAGCGTACGATGTCGCAGGGCAGAGCGTACGGCATACCAAGCGGGTTTCTTATCCAGTCCTGCCGTATAGAGCAACGGATTGGAAACCTCGCGCCAACTGTCATTATCCTTGATGCCCCAAATGAGCATACTCGGACAGTTGTCGTGATTGAGCATGATGTCGGTAATGACGCGATAATTGCGGGCCTGTTCTAACTGATTCGCCTCGGAGGTCGAGGGGATGCCCATGTCGAGCTCAGTGATGATACACTTCAAGCCAGCCTCCCCAAAACGCTTAATAGTATTGTCGAGCTTCACACTGTCCACATCGCCAATGGAGAAGTGACATTGCAAGCCGACACCGTCAATGGGAATACCATCGTTCTTCAGGCGTACAGCAAGGTTATAGAACGCTGCGGTCTTAGCCTTACCCTGTAGTTCTACGCCATAGTCATTGAGATAAAGAATGGCATCGGGATCAGCACGGTGGGCAAAGACAAAGGCAGAGTCTATATAGTCGTCGCCAATGGCCACCTGCCACACACTCTGTTTACGCAGGTCGTAGCAGTCAGGATTGGTACGGACGCTGGTCTGATTGTCGTCGAGACATTCGTTTACGACATCCCACTCGCGTACCTTACCTTTATAGTGCTGCATCACCTTGGTGATGTGGTTCTTCATAATCTCTAGTGCCTCGTCGCGCGTCCAACCCTTGTCGTTCTTCTTACCGTCGGAAGATAGCCAGGTGGGTTGCTGCGAGTGCCATACAAGACAGTGACCGCGAATGGCCATGTTGTTTTTCTGGGCGAAACTAACCAACTGGTCAGCACTGCCAAAACTGAACGAGCCCTTGGAGGGTTGCAGGGTCTCCATCTTCATCTCGTTCTCACACACCATCATGTTGAACTGCCGGCCGGCCTCATCACGGTCGCTCTGCAAACCCTTATAGGTAGCCAGCGCAACACCGATAGACTTCTGGCTCTTGTCGGCATAGTAGCGCAGCGTATTGTTGTCAGCGGCATCATCTATGCCGTCGTCGTAGAACGCACCCATCTGGTTGTCAGGATTGTCTGGATTATCAGGATTGTCGGGGTCGTCGGAATTGTTAAGCGATACAACGCGGGCATCATAGAATGTGGCTGAGGGAAAACCTGTAGTCACCAATACTTCAATCTCCCACGTGTATTTATTGGCGCGGACGTTAAAGTGCCAGTTGTCGCCTATCATGGTTCGACTAGTCATCAAAGGGAATTCATCGCCCACCTTAAGATTAGCATCGTCAGCTACCACCAATTCAATGACAGGCATCTTATCGCTTGTCTGGAAGTCCTCAGTAACGTTGCTATACTGCACTTCTCCGTCCACACTCAAATGGTTGCTGTTTCCTGCAGAAGACACGTTGAAGCGCAGTACAGAAGCCGGATGCACCACGAGGTTGGCATCCTTTTCCTCGGCATAATTCTTCAGCGTCAGCAGTCCTGTGCCGTCAGCACCTGGCTCAATGGTGCCGTAGTTTTCAACAGTACCTCCAATGCTACCAGTGCCACCAAGCACACCCTTGCCGAAAACGTAGGCTATGGCATCAGAGGCGTTGGGCTTGGCGCCAAGGGCACCACGCAACTTTTGGTTCTCAGCCTCATCGCAATCGTTCGTAATATTGACACGACCTTCAAGGATGCGCAAAGCACCACTCACGTAGTTGTCGTTGCCTGTGATGGTGAGCGTTCCCGTGCCCTCTTTGACAATGCTCAGCAACGTGCTGTTGTCGTAATCCATCGGTTTGATGGTACCAGCCATCGTAAAATCGGTATTCAGACCACCCAAAAGGTAATAGACCGAACGGTTCTTCTTATACCATCCATATAGCGTAGAGCCTGCCTCCATGTTCAGTTCGCCAATGCGGAAACCAGAGCCGTTGCTATTGGCCTCGCCACACATAGTAGCTCCCTCGTGCAAGGTCACACGATTGTTGGCCATCGAAGGATTCACCTTGCCTCCCTGTGCGTCGTCGAGGGCATTCTCTGGCGACGAAGCCTTGCCGCCATGTGCCAGCACGACACCCCAGAAACCTGCACTGGATGAGTTCTCCTTGAAAGGATGAACATGGATGTCGCCTGTATATCCCGTCCATTCGGGCCATTTCTTATCAGCGTTTCCCAAGAAACAACGCTCGCCACCGCCATAGAGGTTCATCACACCGCTGCCAGTAATCTTGGAACTGAAATAGCAGTAACGCGCCATCATTACATTTACGACGTCCTGAGCAGGCAGTGAGATAGCGGTGCTGTATGACTTATAGCTGGTCGACGTATTATCACCGCTGATGTCGATAGTACGATCCTCAGCATGAGCAGCAAGAAAGAAAAATGATAAAGATAATGTAAATAAAATCTTTTGCATATTGCTTTTACTGAATAATCGTTTGAACGTTACCACGAACGAAGACGGGGATGTGGGCCTTGTCGACGGGGGTAGTGACATACTGACCACCGTGATAGTGACGACCCGTGCGATAGTCGGTCCAGCCCTGCTTGTTCTTAGGCAGATAGGTGCGCCATTCGGTGACATTGGGTTCTGTCACAGGACTGATGAGCAGCGATGGTCCGAACATGTATTCGTACTTCTGTTGCAGGGCTTCGGCATCGTCGGCAAAGTCGAAAACCAACGGACGCATCAACGTATAACCCTCCTTGGCAATGCGATGGGCGCACTGCTCGATATAGGGACGGAGCTGTTCACGCTCCTTCAGGCATTCAGCGATGATCTGCTTGGCCTCGTCACCATAGTTCCACGGCTCGGTATTACTCATGTATCCGTGAACACGCATCAGTGGCAGATAGACGCTAAGCTCTATCCAACGCAACATGCGGTCGATGTAGTCCTGATTGGTGTACTGATCACCAGGACGGAAGAAGCCGCCTGCGTCATACGTCCACCAAGGAATGCCTGCAGCCTGAACGCCAAGACCCGCAGTAATCTGACGACGGAATGTCTCCCAGTCGTTACCCACATCGCCACTCCACAGAGCAGAGCCATAACGCTGGATGCCCGGGAAACCGCAACGGGTGAGAATCATAGGTTCGCGACCCGCCTCACGGAGACCCTCGTAAACGGTTTGGTTGACGAGCAGGGGATAGACGTTACGCACCTGTTCCCCACTCCACCATCCATTGTTGACAGAACGCCCTACCAGATCGTCGTTCTCAGGTTCGGTAGCATCCTGCCACCACGCATCGATGCCAAGTGGGAGGAGGCGTTCGCGGAAGTTATGCCAATACGATGCAGCGGCCTGTGGATTGAAGAAATCTATCCAATCTGTACCAGGGATGTAATACTGATCGAGCTCCATCTGACGACCAACATCAGAGTTCTTGTCAATCTTCGACCACACGCTGAGCATCAGACGAACACCCATCTGGTGGAGACTGTCAGTAAGCGCCTTGGGATCAGGATAGAAATCCTCGTCGAACTTCATGGAGTTCCACCCGTATTTGCCCCAATACTGCCAGTCCTGAACAATAAGACTCAGCGGCATACCCTCCTTGCGGAAACGGTTGGCTGTCTCGAGGATTTCCTGCGAACTATGGAAACGCTCACGACAATGGATATAGCCCAGCGCCCACTTCGGCATCTCAGGACATTCGCCCGTCAACGAACGGTAAGTGGCGATGATTTCGTCAGGGGAACCAACGAACACGGTGTAGTCGACGGCAGTAGCGACAGGCGAACGGAACGTCGTCTGGTCCTGCACACGGTCATAATACAGCACGGGATTGTCGTCCTTCGTCAGTTCGGCCGTCAAGGTGTGAAGGCCCTTTTCCAAATGGACAATTTTCGAAGCCGTGGGAGGCAACCACAAATTCTGCATCTCGATGACATTCTGACCGTCGATGGCAAGGTTGTGACGACGGGCCATCTTCTGGCCAACATCCAACAGCAGGGAATAATCACCCGTTTCAGGAATATCAACAGTCGCTTCGAAGATGTGACGCTGGCGCACCTCC
The DNA here is from genome assembly GCA_902800245.1 of uncultured Prevotellaceae bacterium. Lineage (GTDB taxonomy): Bacteria > Bacteroidota > Bacteroidia > Bacteroidales > Bacteroidaceae > Prevotella. Next base: position 40,272 of record CADCDY010000002.1, on the reverse strand, counting down.
TGTCTGCCGCCTTCCGTAGAGGTGACATTCACCACTTCACGTTGTCCGACACCTGCCTGCTTGACAAGGCGCACACTCTGACTACACGGGTTGTATTCCGTCATGCCGTAGTTGTTCCACAGAATTCCGTAGCCCTTACTCGAGATGAGCATGGGGAGGGAAATCTGCGTATTGACCTGCGTCAGTCGACGCGAGAGGCCACGCACATTACTATAGCCGTCCTGAAACTGTCCTAAACCAAACAGGCACTCGTCCTTGGACGAAGAAAAAGTCAGCGTGGCTTCACCGTCCTTCAGCTGATGCCGCGTGGCGGTAAAGACGGTCTTTCCCTTTCGGTCCTTGATGACCAGCTGTTGCTTCTTGGCATCTACCGTAACTTTCAGGGCACAGTTGTCCACCGTTTCATGCTTCACATAGAGCCAATCCGGCAGGTCATTCTCAACATCTCCTTCCGTATATTGGATGCGCACGGCGTTGTCAGCTACCTTCTGTACTGACAATTGTCCGTCGCCAAAAGCTTCCTGCGCCATCACGACGACGGCACAAAAGCATAAAGAAATAACACTTACTATCCGATTCATTGATACTTATGATTATGATTATTCTACTTTCACATCTGCAAGATAATGCTCGCGAATAGGCTTGCGGACTGGTTCACCCACCAGCGTCAACGTGCCTTCCAAACGGATATCAGCCGACGAGGCACCAATCTTCACGACATACTTACCAGGCTGGACGTTCCATGAACGCTCGCCGTTTTCATGACTGTAAAAGCCCAACTGCTCCGTATACAGACGCACTTTGATCGTCTTGCTCTGACGCGGGTCGACTTCCGCACGGGCAAAAGCCTGAAGCTTGAGAGGACTGATGTTGACGGCACTGTCGGCAGGCGAGATATACAGCTGTGCGATTTCCGTCGCGCTGACCTTTCCCGTATTCTTTACCTCAAACGACAGGTCGATGAATTCATCGGTGGTCTTCGCCTCTTCGTCCAACGCCAGGTGCTTATACTCGAAGGTGGTATATGTCAGACCGTAGCCAAAAGGCCACTGAATCTTCGAGAGCGACACAGAATCCTGAGGATAGCTGTAGCACACGGGCTCGTAAAGTTCCGTATTGGGATAGCTGACGGCGAGTTTTGCCGATGGCGACACATTACCATAGAGAATGTCTGCCACAGCATGACCACCCTCTTCGCCAGGATACCACGCCTGGATGACGGCAGCACAACGCTCGGCCAGTCCGGCAATAACCTGTGCACGACCTCCGAAGACAACCAATACAACGGGTTTCCCTGTTGCCAGCAACGCTTCGACATATTCCTCCTGCTTGCCTGGCAGTCGCAATCCCTGACGGTCGCGATTCTCGCCACACAGCATCACATTCTCGCCTACGGCAGCAATGATGACGTCAGCAGAATCAGCCATTGCCAGTGCTTCTTCGCGATTAGCCTCTTCGCCGGCATCCACCTTACGATGAAGGATAGGATACTCCCACGAACGCTTATCACCAACATGCGAGAATTTGGTCTCAATCTCCTCCGTCCAGTCACAACCACGACTATACATCAACGTGTCGCCCTCAGGCAGACGGTCACGCATGCCCTCCAACAGCGTTATCACATGAGGGTGATCGAGGTCTTCCTCCACCCGTTTCCAGAAGAACGTCATAGCAGGGAACGAATAATCGCCACACATAGCCCACATCGTATGGGCGTTGGGACCCGTCAACAGGATACGCAGCGAGTCGCCCTTCAGCGGCAAAATGCTGCTGTCGTTTTGCAACAAAACGATGCTCTGAGTAGCTATCTCGTAGGACGTCTGACGCTCCTCAGGAGTATCGAGCTTGATATCGCCCTTGGCATACAGGTTGGGCTTGCTGTCGAACATTCCGGCACGGAACTTATAGCGCAGCACGTCCTTCACGGCACGCTCCAGCGTCGCTGGCGCCACGAGACCGCTATCGATGGCTTCCTGCAGGAAACGGTAGTTGGCACCAAACGGGAAATCAACGTCATTACCGCCATTGATAGCTGAGGCTGCTTTCTCGACAGTCGACCACTCCTTATCCTTAGGGAAGTCTGAGGGCGCTACCAGCTGGTCGATAGCCGTATAGTCGCTGACGACCATTCCGTCGAAACCAAGATAGCCACGTAGGATGTTGTTCAGTATCATGCTGTCAGCCACACACTGTTGTTGCTGTCCGGCCATTGCATGATAGCCCGGCATCACAGCCTTGCTGCCTGCCAGTCGGATCATAGCCTCGTGAGGCATCAGGATGTCTTCCATCAACACCTTCTCGTCGGCATCACCACCTCCGCCATAACCGAGGTAGTGTTTCGAACAGGCTCCTACGCCCTCGCGCAGGTCGCCTTGCTGCAAGCCACGCACAAAGGCCACACCCATCGCAGCTGACAGATATCCGTCCTCACCGTACGACTCCTCCAGGCGATTGAAACTCGGCGTGCGGCATACGTCCACCATAGGCGACAATGACAGCAAACCACCCATCTTTCTCAGGGCAGTACTCGTCTGGCGGGTTTTCAGTTCTGCCAGTTCGGTATTAAACGAACACGCCTGACCAATCTGCTGGGGATATATCGTTGCACCACGGGTATTGATACCTGACAATACCTCTTCGTGGAACAAAGCAGGGATGCCGTTCGGCGTCTTCGTCATCAGCCACTCCTGCACGGCAGCTACTCGGTCGCGCAACTCATTGGGGTCGCGAGGTTTCTGCATACAGAACTGCGAGAAATGGCCGATGCCATAAGGTATCAGCTCCTTACACTTGACGGTATCCAATTTTCCCTGTTCGTCGAACAGGTCGTCCATATACATGCTCTGCAACTGGGCTATACGCTCCTCTTGCGGCATGCGTTGATACAACTCGTCAACCATCTGTTCCAACTCTTGCTCGCTGACTGTCGTCTGGCAGGCCGTCAGCACTGCCGTCGTTCCCATCATCATCATCGTTTTTATTTTCATAAACTTTACATTATAAACCACGTGCAAAATTACAAAATATTCCGCACCTACCCTTCTACAAAATGTAACAAAAAATATAGGCTGTGTTACATGGAAATGAAAACCCCCGTTCTGAACGCTCAGAACGGGGGTTTTTATCGGATAATTGGGGAATTTTACTTCTTTTCCTCTTCTGCCTTAGGGGCAACTTCTACCTTGGGAGCCGGAGCAGCCTTAGGAGCAGCAGGCTTCTTCGCGGGAGCCTTCTTAGCCGCTGGTTTCTTGGCAGCAGGCTTCTTCGCTTCCTTGGGTTCCAACTTCTCCAGACGAGCCTTCAGACGGGTAATCTCCTTGTCCTTCATCTCAATTTCGTCACCCTGATTGCGGATGGTGGTGAGCAGGGCGTTCAGCTCGTCGTTCTCGATTTCAGGAGGATACAGGGCGTTCACCCTGTTGATGAAGTCACCAAGAATGTTCATATAGTTCGTGAAAGCATCGAACGGTCCGCTATAGATGCCACGGTCCAGACCAACGTTAGAGGCCTTGGTGGTCATAAAGCGGAAGTTGTTGCTGGCCTGCAAGTAGTCCCAGTCCTGATTGATGCGTGGATCGTCGGCAATGCGCAGACGGTCAGCCACGCTGTACAGCTTGTTGAAGGCCTCGCGCTGCATGGCGTTACCCAGCCAGCACGAGCAGTCGCGCTCTTCGTCAACCCACGACAAGGTATCGGGCACGTCGATGGCACCCACGCTCTTGGTCTTCATGCAAATCTCGGTAGGCGTAGCGAAGGTGATGCCCTTCTCCTTAGCACATGCGGGCAGTGCCTTCAGGAAGTCGAGGATATTGCTGCTCAGCGGCTGTGCGATACCCAGCGCTGAGAGTTCCATGAAGATACCGACAATCTGCTCTTCCTCCGGCAGGCGGGCAATACGGTCGATGTAGCTGTCGGCAAACAAGGGATAGCCCTCCCAGTCGGGATTGTTGAAGCGCAGCGAGATATCGTCTGACAGCTCTACGTCACGCAGCAACAGCTTCAGGTTCGGAGCAATGTTACAGTTGTAAACATAGTGCGGCGACTTCCAGCCGAGCACGTGCTTGGCACCTTCCGTCAACATACCCTTGAAGCCCATAGCGGCAATCTGTCCGCCGATGTCGTCAGAGTAGATCAGCGACGAGTTGCGGGCTACGGTAGGCTTCTTGCCGAACAGCTCCTCAATCTTCTCACACTGCTTCTTCACGTCGAGGGCGAAGGTCTCTTCGTTGGCCAGCGAACTGAGGCCGTGAGAGTAAGGCTCTGCCAGGAACTCTACGCAACCGGTCTGGTTCAGTTCCTGTAATTTGGCAATGACCTGCGGAGCGTGGAACTCCAACTGTTCAATACCTGTTCCCGACAGCGAGAATGCCACCTTGAAGTAGTCGCCGTGCTCCTTGATCATATCGCCGATAGCGGTCAGGGCAGGCATATAGCTTCGATTGGCAATGTCGGTGATGCTACGCTCGTTCTCGTAGTCATCATAGTAATAATGATCGGTACCGATATCGAAGAAACGGTAACGCTTCAGATGGATAATCTGATGTATCTCGAAATATAAACAAATTGTTTTCATAATCTTTCAACTTTAAACTTTAAACTTTCAACTTTACTGCTCCCATCCTAAAGTACGTTTATAGAGCGTTGCAATCCAGGCACCGACTTTTTCCCACGTAATCTGGTCAACCTCGTTCTTGCCCTCCTCCTTGAGGTACTTGAAGAGCGACTCGTTGGCGCAGATGCTGTAGATGGCATCAGCCAATGCGTGGATGTCCCAATAGTCCACCTTGATACAGTTGGTCAGAATCTCAGCACAGCCCGACTGCTTCGAGATGATAGAGGGCGTGCCGCACTGCATAGCCTCCAACGGCGAGATGCCGAACGGCTCAGAAACAGACGGCATAACATAGACATCAGAATCCTTCAGACACTCGTACACCTGCTTGCCTCGCATAAAGCCTGGGAAGTGGAAACGGTCAGCAATGCCACGCTCTGCAGCCAGATGAATCATGGCGTCCATCATGTCGCCAGAACCAGCCATACAGAAACGAACGTTACGTGTACGACGGATAACCATGTTGGCAGCCTCAACGAAATACTCAGGACCCTTCTGCATGGTGATACGTCCGAGGAACGTCACCACCTTGTCCTTACCCGTGTGGTCTGGACGCGGAATGGCCTGATACTCTTCGGGCAGTGGATACACCGCATTATGTACCGTATAGCACTTGCGCGGATCCTGATGATACTGATGGATAACGGTCTGACGCGTCAGCTCCGACACACACATGATGCAGTCGGCATTGTCCATACCGTTCTTCTCAATCGAGTAAACGGTGGGGTTCACCTTACCACGCGAACGGTCGAAATCCGTAGCGTGCACGTGAATGCATAACGGCTTACCACTCACCTGTTTAGCGTGAATGCCTGCAGGATAGGTTAACCAGTCATGAGCATGAATGATGTCGTAGTCCAACGTGCGTGCAACGACACCAGCAATAATCGAATAGTTGTTGATTTCCTCGTGCAGATTGCCTGGATAACCGCCCGCAAACTCCATCGCACCCAGGTCGTTGACGTGCATGTAGTTGAAGTCGGCATACAGGTGGTCGCGCAGACGGAAATAGAGGTCAGGATCCATGATGTTGCCCACACGCTCGCGAACGTAGTCAGCCGACACGTCGCGATAGGCAATGGGCACAGCATTCATAGCCACAATCTGACAAGCGGAACGGTCTTCGTCGCCAAAAGGCTTGGGCAGACAGAGCGTGATATCCATATCGCCCTGCGCATGCAGACCCTGCGAGATACCGTAGTTAGCGGTGGCAAGTCCACCGAATACGTGAGGAGGATACTCCCATCCAAACATTAAAACTTTCATAGTGCGTCCTCCTTATTTATTTTTGATAAGAATACTTCTCCATAAGCTTCACCGAGCGCAGGATTTCAGCAACGTTCATGGCGAAAGCCATAGCACCGCGTCCGTGGAAGGGCGGGTTACCGTCGAACAGTTCGCTGATAGTGCCCAGTGCGTGGTAGTCCATCTCTTCCTCATAGCCCACCATGTGACGCTCAAGGAACGACAGGCGGGTGCGCTTGTAGAGTTTCAGGCAGGCCTCGATATAGAAACCGCCCAGCCAAGGCCATGCAGTACCCTGATGGTAAGCATAGTCGCGCTGCGTCTGCGGACCGACATACATCGGATTATAGCCGCCGCTCTTGGGCGACAGCGAACGCAGGCCCTTGGGTGTCAACAGTTCGCGCGTACATATATCTAATACGCTCTTCTTCTGCTCCTGATTCAGTGGCGAATAGTCGAAGGCCACGGGGAATATCATGTTGGGGCGAACGCTCCAGTCCATCATCGAACCGTCCACGTAGTCCAACAGATAGCCGTACTCGTTCATGAAGGTGTCGACGAACGATGTCTTGCACACCTCCGACTGAGCCTCCAGCTTCTCTGCCAGTTTCTTGTCGCCGAATTCGGCCTCCAGCGAAGCGCAGAACTTCAGGGCGTTATACCACAGGGCGTTGAACTCAACGATATATCCTGAGCGCGGCACGACAGGACGTCCGTTAGCCGTCGAGTTCATCCACGTGACGGCCTTGTCGCGACCGTTGGCATACAGCAGTCCGTTGTCGTCCAGTCGCAGGTTGGGATGACCGCCGGCAAGGATATACTTCACGATGTCCTTCACCAGTTTGCCATACATCTTGTAGCCCTGCTCCTTGCCGACTTCCTTCACGTACTGCTGAACAGCCCAAACAGCCCACAGCGGCACATCGGGATGCTCTATCTCGTAAATCTTGCCGGAGATGGGCTTGTCGGCCATAAACTCGCGGAGGGCTCTCTCCGAGGTCTTCATCACCATCTCGAAATAGTCTACCTCACCGATGCCTAGCGTCAGACCAGGCAGTGCGATGAACGTATCGCGGGCACGGGCCTTGAACCAAGGATAGCCTGCCAGCAGATAACGGTCGTCCTTCTTGTCAATCTTCTCCATCGTGCCACTGCGGCGATCGCGGAAGTGGAACTGGTGGGCAGCCGTCACCAGACAGTGATAGAAATTGTCGCGAGGCACGCGGTCGTCAACCTCCTCGTCGAACATCTTCTTCAGCTGACTAGGCTTCGCGGCCGACGTAGAACCGGCGAAGATGATGCTCTCGCCCTTCTTGATGCTCATCTCGAAGTAGCCAGGCACGTACAGGTCCTCGTTCGAGGCATAGCCGCGCTCCTGCTCCTTTGGATACTCCACGCCACGATACCAGTCGGGCTGGAAAACAAACTCGTTCTTCTTCGAGAACTGCATGAAGAGGTCGGGATAGCCGGCATACATACACGTCTTGATACCGTTGTCTACGGGATGGAACTCACGTGAGGCCGTCGCGTTCTCATGCGTAAACTGACGGACCGAACGGAAGGCGAGGAACGGACGGAACCGCAGCGTGGTGGCCGAATGGGCATCCTCCAGCGTATAGCGGATGAGGATGCGGTCCTCATAGTGCTGGAACACCACTTCCTTCTTCAATACTACGCCACCCACGCGGTAAATCGTGGTAGGCACTACGTCACAGCTAAACTCGCGGATGTACTTATGACCTTTCGGGCTGAAGTTGTTGCCCGAATACTTGTGGAGTCCGAGATTGAACTCAGCGCCGTGCTGAATCACCGTACAGTCGAGCGACGATAGCAACACGTGGTTGTCGTCGTCAAGCTCTGGTACGGGAACAACGAGCAGACCGTGATACTTGCGCGTGTTACAGTCCACCAGCGTCGATGCACTGTATGCGCCAGAACGGTTTGTCCGAAGCAATTCACGACGGAGCGACTCCTCCAAATTGGTCATTACCGCTTTTTCAAATCGTAAATAACTCATAGTTCCTTATTTCAGTTTATTTTCAATTTTGTTTTAGGAATCATTTAAATTTGTCCAAAGTTACGAATTTTTCTTCGAACTTTGAACTTTAAAGTTTGAACTTTATGATTTGTTAACTTTATACGGGTATCAGGAAGTTGACAACCTCCTGTTCTACGGTGATGGTGTATGCGCCAACAGGAACGCCGAGCAGTCGCCCGTCGACACCCACCAATGCGTGTTTCGCCTCCTCTACCCTCACCTCTCGCGTGCGGTATGGATGCACGCTTTTGTGATTCAGGAAACGATTCGTTATCAACAGCCACAATCCGGCAAACACCTGCAGCAACTCGGTATGATAAACCAGCGACACGTCGAGCATGCCGTTATACGGTACCGCACTCGGCGTCTGACCATAGCCCGGACCGCTGCCCACACACATCGTCATCACCTTACGGTCAACAGTATCGCTATTGATCTTCACGCGCATCTTATAATCCATACGGTGGAAAATCATCAGGAAGATGGATACGATGAACGACAGCGTCCTCGAACCCAGCAACGAACGCGTCTGTCTGCGCAGGTTCATCACGTCGGCTATCAGCCCTACGTTCACGCAGTTCAGGAAGTAGCGGTGACACCGTTCGCCCTGCTTGTTCTCGTAACGCACACAGCCCAGGTCTATCGTCCTCACGCGGTGCGCCTTCAGCCAGTCCACCGTCTGTTCCACGTCGCCCTCGCTGAAACCCCAGTAGCGCGCAAAGTCGTTCATCACACCGTTCGGAATCACGCCCAGCGCAATCTCGCTGCGCACTTGCTGCTCCTCCTTCATCAGGCAGTTCACCGCATCGTTCAGTGCCGAGTCGCCACCCACGATGATGATCGTCTTATAGCCGTTATGGATGAGCATCGTCATCAGACGCTCCACGCTGTCAGCCGACTCGCTCTGCACAAAGTCGTACTGCACCTGCCGGTCGTCCAACGCCTTCTGCAGCTTCTCGCGCTGCTTCGAACCGCGTCCCTTGGGGCAATACAGGATGCCCCACCTTCCATCATTGGTCATAGTTAAATTGTTAGTCGTTGCAAAGATAACATTTTTTCAAGAAACACGCAAATTTTCGCCGAATTTTTCGTATCTTTGCAACCGGATTGCAAAATATGATATGATGAAGAAACCCGAATGGCTTGAAAAAGAACAGCTTTATAAAATACTGTTTGAGTCGGACACGCCTCGTGGACGTGCCTTCGACATTGTCTTGATGGTGGTAATCTCGCTCAGCATTCTCGTATCCTTTATCGAGACCATTCCGTCGCTGGCACATACTTTCCGGCTCTTGCTGGAGATATCGGAATACCTCTTCACTTTCTTCTTTACCCTCGAGTACGTTGCCCGCGTCTACTGCTCACCACGACCCAGAGACTATGTGCTGAGTTTCTTTGGCGTCATTGACCTCTTGGCCACATTGCCGCCATATCTGTCTTTTTTCCTGCCAAACGCGCGCTACATGATCCTGTTCCGTACGTTCCGATTCATCCGCATCTTCCGCATTCTTAAATTGTTCTCGCTGATCAACGAGGGGTACATGCTGATGAACTCGCTCAGGAAGAGTATCAACAAGATATCAGTCTATTTCCTGTTCGTACTCATACTCGTCACTTGTCTGGGTACGCTGATGTATATGGTTGAGAGCGGCCATCCCGACACGAAATTCACCGATTTGGCGACGTCCGTCTATTGGGCTATCGTCACGATGACCACCGTCGGCTATGGCGACATCACACCAGTAACCCCCATAGGACGCTTGCTTTCGGCATTCATCATGCTCCTTGGCTACACCATCATTGCCGTTCCTACCGGCATTGTCACAGCCAACATCATCGACGAGACGAAAGAAAAACCGAAGGACGGCCGTTGTCCACGATGCGGTGACGAGGTGCGCGACAACGACCGTTACTGCTCCCACTGCGGCGAAAAACTATAATGCCCGCCGAATACTAAAAAGACTACCACTCGTAATCTTCCACGTAACTGTCGAAGTGGACTTCTTGATTCCAGCCGGCCTCGCGAAAGAGGTCGCGTATCTCCTCCTGGATGGCAGGAGAAATAAGTCGCTCGCCATTGCGGTACTCATAGTAATAGGTCTTGCAGTGGCTGGCAATAAAATGGCTGCGCACGTACGGTTCTACGCGACGGGGCATATCGGCATTGAAGATATGCATCATTCCCTGCGCAAGCTGCACCTTCTCCGACTGGCGGAATAGCGGACAATGCTCCGTTGCCACATCCTGATAGTGCGGATTGACACAATGATAGGAACTTTGAGTGTCAGGCATCTGCTGACCAACTTTCCAGCGCAGACAGCGTTCCTTCAATGGACACTGCGCTGCAAAACAAACGGTATAGCCACTAACGGCTTTCTCTTTGAATATCTCTTGTTCTTTCATCATTTTCAATTTCAATTATCAATTATGAATTATGAATTGTGAATTATCAATTGTCAATTATGAATTGTGAATTATGAATTGTGAATTGTCCCCTCACCCTTCACTCCGATCGTTGGGAATACCTTTGCAGAAAGGGCTTGGGAACCAGTGAGGGGTGCTTCTGACCCCTCACTGGCCCTTCACTCACCCCTCACTCATGCTGCTTTCAAGGGCACAGCCTTGTAATAGGACACATGACCTCGACAGGTGCTGTCGAACTCCAGCAGTTTCATGGCCTGACCCAGACGAACCCTCGTGCTCATGTTGTCAGGAAGCTGAGGGTACTTGCTCTGGATGATGCCCAGCAATTCCGTGGTGTTCATCGACTTCACGTGCTCGCCCTCTTCCGGCTTGCGGAAGCAGACCTTGATGATTTCCACAATATCCTTCTGTTCCTGGAAACCAACATTCAGTTCCTGAATGCGCCTGACCTCGTCGTTGTTGAACCAATACGGAGCCTTCAGCTCGTTCACCTCATACAACACCTGAGCATACAACTGCCCATAGTCAATCTCACCCGTGTTGTCAATCAACTGTCCGTTGGGGATGTTCACACAGATGTAACGACGACTGCCCGTTGCATCCGTCAAGGGATGCAGATTGTTGGTCGTTGCCACGAACGACGCATAGCGCGGACGGTCCTCCTGCGAGGCTCCATAAATGGGGCGACCGTTGACCTTGCTCTTCGACAGCGTCTGTTTCAGGTTCGCGTGCTGACTGGGACGGATGGCCTCAAGCTCGTCCAGATTCACCAGCAGGTTGTTCGTCAGGGCCATCTCCTTATCGAACTTATTCGACAGGTTCAGATGGTCCAGATAGTACTGGCGCAGATGTTCAGGCAACAGTCGTTTCACGAAAGTCGTCTTGCCACAACCCTGAGGACCAATCAGCGTAGGCACACACTCGTTGCCGTGCAGCGTGTCCATCTGCAACCAATGGGCCACAGCCGAACGGAGCCAGATACTCAGATACGACAACACTTCGGAGCTGACACCAGGCAGGCGACTGAATACGCGTGCTACATGGTTCTGTCCGTCCCACTGAGGAAGGTTGTCCAAAAACTCCTTGATGGGGTCGAACGTCGTGACATCCTCAGAATTGATGTACGTCTGGATGTCCGTCTTCGGATCCTTCCCCTCACAGATGTCCTCGCGCCTGGCTCGCAGGATGATGCTGTTCAGCGCCTGCTGCGTCAGTGTACGCCACTCAGGTTCCTGGCCTTCAGAAGGCTGGGTTGAAAATTCCACCTTGCCGTTCAGCACGTTGCGACGGAAGAGGTAATTGTCTGCAAGAAACTGCTCTGCAGCGAGCATTCCGGTCAGCGAAGCATTCACAGCCTCGCCATTCAAAAGTAATGACTTACTCATGATAATAACAAAGAATCTAAAAAGTTAATACTCGATAGGCTGGTGTTCTTCATAGCCTATAGCACCCTACCTTAGAATGCCACTGCAAAGGTACAAAAAAAAATTGCGGTTTGCAAGTTTTCCCATAGTTTTTCCTGTTAAAATATGTAATTTAACAGTTTTCTTTCTTCGTTTTTAAATTGATTTCCCTATTCTGGCTGATTAACTTGGTCAACCTATATTACAAATAAGATTTTAAGCAGTCAACTAAAACCGTGATTAAAGCCTGCAGGCAATCCAATTAAAGCAAACTTCTAGTCCGTGCCCGACGGACTGCCAGTCCGCTCCTTGCGGAATCAGAGTTCGCTCCCTGCGGAAAAACGACGAGCAAGAAGCTTCCTGCCCGTCTGCCTCCTTTGCGTTCCTTGCTGGCTTCGAGGTGACTGTTGAGTGAGGGGTCAGTGTAGGGTGAGTGAAGGGTCAACCCCACCCCTCACTGGCTCTCAGTCCCTTTCTGCAAAGGCATTCCCAACGATTTGAGTGAGGGGTGAGGGGTAGTCACGCGATAGTCAACCAAAATCGGGATACATCACAGACCGTTAGCCCTCATGTTTAATATCGCCAAACTCCAAGTTTACCGGCACTAAAATGCAATACTCCGAAAGAAATTTCAAATACTATCGGAGTATTTTTTCGTCTAATTATTTGGAACTTTCCATTATAATTCCTATCTTTGCAATCGAAATGATATTGATATGGGTGTAACATTCGACGATACAGAGAAAAAGTTTGTGTTCGATTTCGAGCACGATGGTGCTGAAGACATTGTCAGCCTGACTGGCGATGGCTATCAGGTAGAAGCATTCGGCAAGTGCTTCTACTATGGTTACGAATTCTCTGATCAGGTGGAAAGTTCCGTACGTACCGCTTTTATTAAATATGTGAAATTCACAGAAGCATTGCAGGATACTCCGGACCTGACTAACTTCATCAAGAAAGCTATTGACAATCTCGACAAGCATATCAATCTGTTCGATTATGATTTGGTGGTTATGCCAGAATCGTCGAGTAAAGTAAACCAATACATGTTGCGCTATATTTACAGGTTTGCACAACCCACGCTAAGAAAGATGGAGTTGGTGAAAGCACTTCCATCAAATATATCGTTCGACATGGATGGTTTTGAACAGTCATATTTAAATGATGTATTAGAGAACGGAAGGCCCCGTTATACTGATGCCCAAAAGGAAGAAGTCAGGCAGTCAATCAACAACATGCTTGATCTCATTCACCAAAAGGACTACTTCACAATAGCAAAGGACGTCAAGAAGAGTCGTTTCCGCCCTTTCATGATTCAATTCCTAAAGTTTGCTTCAGAAGCCGACAAAGAACTTTATGCAACTATTCGAAAGCAGAACGTGTTGGTAATTGATGATGTGACCACTAGCGGCTCAACACTTAACGAAATCCTTCGTTCCCTTCGAATAGTCAATGACGACAATAACATCACTATTTTCAGTCTCATTGGCCGCAAGGATCTGATGGCAGATTCCTACTAATGTTTTATGAAGCAGTCATTAGAATCGATAAAGCCCGCTATGTGGCTTCATTGACCAGCAACGAACCAGAACTCATTGAATTCCATAAGTATTTCGAGAAATCACTCAAAGAAGGTTTTATGAAATCGCACAAGTGATAACTTTCAGCTTCCTTCTTCCATCAGCCATCGTCAATGCCCTCACCAGGCCCTCAGCCATTCATGCTTGCGAGGATAAAGGTCTTTATTGATGATATAGCTAGGTGTAACAGGAATCACTTCATTCCATTCTTCACCAACTTTCTGAAACTGCCTAATGCTCATATCGCTACTTCCATAATGTGCTTCAATGTATATGGTTTTATTGCTATAGTTGAAAGTACCCATATTTCAATGTATCAACACTATCACTCTTACATATTGGGCAAGCAAAACCATCACGATAGTCATCGATTCCCCATTTTGCATTATACTCCTTTTGCTCTGCAATAGTCCTTGGACAAACGATAGGTCTATGCTCAACAAACACTACTGAGCATATCAACAATATCATTATTCCAATAGCAACAGATTCTTTACGAGTCATTTACTTATTTCTTTACAACTGCCCAAATCAATTCCACATAAATCAAAGCTGGTACCACTACACAGATAATAACAGAACTTACCACGTAGTTCCAGCCAATCTTTTTGAACCACAGCAGGAAATCTACCGATTTATCGAATGCCCAATCACAGCGGTCTCGAAACTTCATCGGGTCTTTCCATAAGAATACTAGCCATGCGATTATATATATCGGTGCAAGGAACGGCAGCATGGTGATATAGTCAACCAGAACTGCCCATGACAATGGTATCAACAGGTAGTAGACAATGATGTTCACCTCATTGTATGTTGCCCCTGTTAGTTTGGCAATAATATGCTCCAATCCTGCCACAACTGCAAAGATAGGTAGCATAACCACCATCACCGCCTTTTCCCATTTGGAAAGGCTTTTCCAATCAATTATAGTTTTTCTATTCATGACTATATTCTTCTCGATTTACAGCGCAAATTTACGAAAAAATCCAATAACACTAATATATTCTTTTAAAATCATCCCCTACCTGATTCCAATAGATATGCGTAAAGCAATGTCCATTTACCTTTTGGATTCTACTGACTTTAAACGTCCGTTCTTCGCCAATATCTATACGATATGCTTGAATATATCCGCCACCATAATAACTGGAATATTCAAGTTCTGCTATCCGACAACTAAATACCTTTCCATTTCTCGTACAGTATTCAATTTCAATTGTCTGGCGAAACATAATAGCCCTATCAATCACTTCTTCAATACACATTTATCTCCATGATTGTTTATTCCCCTGAAAACTACTACCACTACCATTAGTTTTGCTATATCGTTCCTTACGAATCTGCCACTTCAGCCATGATTGATCGCTTTTCGTTGCACAATTGAAAGCCATAGCAATCTTTTGCCTATCCTTGCCAGCCTTGTAGCGTTCTCTCATCTCCTTACGGATTAGCGACACGTTGCCACTCTGCTTGTCTTGGAACTCCTCAATCAGCGTATCAATATCAGCATTCTTGATACGCTCCTCGCGTTTCCCCACTTTATCCTTAAACAAGGTGTTGAATACAGACATTCTGAAAACCTTTTCTTCCTTCACCCACCTGCTATAGTAAAGAGATGTCAGTTCCAGCCTCGATAGCCCTTCCAACATACCCACACACTTTCTTAACTCCGCATCATCCCATCCAGAATAATGCGCCTTTTTTGCCTGTTGCAAAATATACTCGTAGTCTGTCATAACCCTATTCTTATTTAATGTTGTTCTTCTACTACCTTACACTTTTCAATCTCCGTCAATACAGTCCTTTGAATCTTAAAGAAGTCATCAAGCGTGCTTGCCAAATATCCCTTCAAGTCTGGAATCTGACGAACAAACAACATATTCTTCTTCGAATGTACGCCAATCTCCTCTGCCTCCTTATTAATCGTATACAACACCGTACAAGTGGCATGGGCATTGGTTGCATTAATAGTTTTCTGCATAGCAGCAAACTCTTCCACCTCACAATACGTTGACATGTGGTGCCACCAAAGATCATACACATTGATAAAATAACATTCGTTGTCTGCCTCTATCATAAAGCGCTCACCTTGATAGTCGAAATAGATTTTAAGATTATCAGTTTCCTCATATTCACACCCCATTTCTTTTAGCGTTTCAAGCACCAAGTCCCTCGTCTCATTGATAAAGCCCTCAGAAGACGTAGCAGTTGTACCAACCTCCACATCCGCCTTCTGATCATTCTTGTACATCTTATAAAACATGTACACTCCAAGCAATGCTGCCATAACAATAAATCCTTCCATAACTCAACAAAATTAAATTTGGTTGCGAAGTTAGCCATTTCTAACAACGCAACCAAACAATTTCGCTCCACAAGGCTTGTGGAAATGCGAATTCCTCAATTAATCCGAATCATAATGTAATGCTCAATATCTCACGTGCAAAGCGATGTAAGCCATTAATAATACGATCTGCCTGCTTTTGACGCGGAACCGAACGACGGTGCAGATAGTTGGAGAGCTGTTTCTGATGAATGCCCGTCATACGTTCCAGTCCTGCTAATGACAGATATTCGCCATAGTACTCCAAAAAACTGGGAACGTCGAATTTCCATTCTATTTCAAACTCTCCCTTTATTTGTTTAGGCCAACGGTCTTCTGGGAGATTCTTCTTGATAAGGCTGATAGCCTCCATTGCATCGGCCTTAACAGCTTCTATGCTATCTCCAGCAGCATAGATTCCATCACAATTATCTGAATAGGCATCAAAGAAGTCCTTAGACTTTTCGATAATCATTATAATCTTTTCCATAACACAACGTTACTTATACTTATTAGTTCTTAAATTCCGTACTTTCTTATTAGCTTATTAGCAATCCCTGTTCCCATCTCTTTTGCTCCATGATAAGGAATGGGTTCCGTCATTACACCATCTTTTATATAGAAGTAGTGACTTCCTTCAGCATGGTCAAATTTGTATCCAGCTTTAATGAACCTTCTATGTAGTTCAGAACTTTTCATTATTGTCTTATTTGCTGTTTAACGCTGCAAAAATAGTAATTTTTCTATTATTGACCAAATTTTACGCAGCAAAAATAGAAAAAATACTATTATTTAACATTCCATGAAAACCAAACATATGAAATAATGCGCTTTTATTCCCAGACTACTAACTCGCGAGGCAGAGCGATTTTCTTCGCCTCACCACGCAGGCCATCTATATAATAATGCCTGGCCAAACGGTCGTCAAACTGACCCACGAACGCACCACGAATCCTGGCACATTTTTCGTTGATGGAGTTCAGCAACGGGTTTGTCACATCTTCTATGCTCTGTATTGCTCTATCACTCATTCCGTAGGGTTTCAACTTCACATAGATCTTCGTCAACTCCTCCCGATAGTCAGGCAGATGCTTAAACAAGATACCCTCTGGATGATTCAAGAACAATAGATACACCGCCTTCACCAGCGGCTCCATCTTAATTTCCATATCATTGTACTCTGGCAACAACAATCTATAGTCTAGTGTGATTACCAATCTGCTCAACCTATCGTCTGGATGAATCAATTGCTCCAAGAGATATTGCGATATTCCCCTCTGCCTCAGCTTGGCAATACGCTCCTTTACCTCTTCTATCAGGTCATCAGTATTTTCTTCGCCAATTTGTGAGTTAAAACGGTCTTCAGCGTTATGAGCCTCATATTTGCCCCTGTCTTCATAACAAATTCGACTCTCAAGTAATCGCTCATGCTCGTTTTTCTCAATAGAAATCTGCTTGCCTATTCTATGCAGTTGATCTGCTATTGGTTCTGAACTATTGGAATTGAGTGGATAGAAACGATTAATTGCCTTATCCTTTCCGTCACTACCCCTATGAATATCCTCAGTACGGATAAAACCCTGCTTTATTTTCCCTCTATCCGAAGGATGTTCCAAGTATTGCAGCAGATAATCGTTGTCAATAGCAGTTCGTCCGATTTCCGCTTCTGTCAGATATGGAGCCCGATATCGAAGCACCTCCTTATCCTTAAGCCGCTTCATCAACAGAGGCAGATAGACAATGTGGAACCCAATCATCTTTCCCCACCCCTCAAACACATCGGGTTGGCTTTCTATCAATTCCGTCAGAGCCCTATCCTCCTCGCTGGCCACATATATCAGTTCCTTTGGCCCAAGCTTGCCTTCAAGTCTAAATTCAAACTTGTTGTCAATCTGCTCTGGTTGTTCCGTTGGTGGTAATGGCTGATAACCAACACTCCCTTTCCTCTCCAATCGCCTTTCCACCACATATATTGCAATCAGGAATATTGCAACAACCACATCCACTACATTCCAAATTCCACGTCCAAGCACAATCTTGTAAATAGGCTGGAACAATACAGCCAGAATCACAAATACCCATGCAGCAACGCTTTTCTTTATAGTGAAATATCGGTAAGCCATCAATCCGAATGCCACCATCATCACAAACCGCACCAGCATAAAGTATCCGTATGGCATTGGTGCCAAGCACAGCAGCAACATTACTGCAAGAATTAGATAGATTTGTTTCATCATATCATCGGCAAGTACACGAACTTACTTTTTGACCTATTTTTGTTTGTTTTTTCTTTATCCATAGTCATTAAAACAATTCATTTTCGTTGATTACTTCCGTCTGCATATTGCCGTTTTGTACTTTATAGAGAGTAACTTCATATTGACCGTATTGACCAGAAGATGGATAAGGATAATCAAAGGCATCATAAGATTCTGATCTTGAAATAGAACATGAGTACATGAATCCACCTTTCGGATTACCAGAACCATTATCTTTCTCAGGGTTCCAATCAGTACCTTGCATTACTTTTATAATATATTCTCCCCCTGGTATTTTTGTCATTGTAAAGTTCTGTCCTCTTTCAATATACACATGTCTTACTTTCTTTCCATTGGTTCTTTCCAAGAAAACAACAGCATCTGTACTACTTCCATTTCTTATCAAAAGACTGTTTTGAGTCTCACTGTCATAATTTCCTCTTCCATATGTACTTTGGTAAGGTCTTTCTCCCGTCTTATATTGAATTGTGCGAAAAGTTTCTTCTTGATGGCTTTTATTTGTATTTACTGATGACAAATTGTTATCACTATATGAATCAGTTAGCTGTGTTGATGAATTTATTCTATTATTAAGACTTGAACTGGAGGTTGTTCTTACATTATTATTACTTGAAATAATCGCATTTTCTAATTCTTTCTGATTATTAATAACAATTGGAGAATCAACTTCCGTTTGAGGGATGGAAGTATTACTATTTTTACAAGAACGCCCAAGTAAAATTATCATTACCACAATGAAAATTATAATCATAATGATAAGGATATATTTCATCAATCCATCATCTTCAGACGAATCGATTTTTTCTTTCACCTTTTCTGCTGAGTATCTATAAGAGCCTGTTGTAGAGCGATTTGATTGCGTAGTTTGTGTTGATTTACTTGATGACTTAGGTGGAGTCTGTGCGGGTTTAGTTTTCAACGTGGAAGAAGAATTGTTTATTGTTTTTTGCGTGGATATATTAGATGGTTTCATAGAATTTAATCCATCAATTACCTGCGTAAAAATAATATCATATTCTAATTGACACTTATCGTCCTTGTCAAATTTAGCAAGCAGATCAAGTATCTGACGTCCCCATTGAAGAGCCGATGCGTATTGAAAACGACCT
Organism: uncultured Prevotellaceae bacterium; assembly: GCA_902800245.1. Classification (GTDB taxonomy): domain Bacteria; phylum Bacteroidota; class Bacteroidia; order Bacteroidales; family Bacteroidaceae; genus Prevotella. The sequence continues at coordinate 21,259 of CADCDY010000002.1, read as the reverse complement.
GAAGATGTCGTATACGTTGAAGTGGCCTTTTTCTTTAGTCTCACTTCTTGGATTGCGAATAAAACAAAATTTGATGAAGTATCTATATAATGTTTATTAGTTCTTCCTATTTTATCCTTAATAATTTGGATAAGTTTATATGCATCCTCAATTAGAATACCAAGATGCTCGGTATAATCTTTAGTTTTACTGACTTCATGATAATCCATTACCATTTTGTCTATAGCATCAAACTCCTTCTCTATGAGTTCTGGAATGAGATCCTCGCATGCTTGTTCAATAATCTCAAGGTTTGCTTTCATCCTATCTTTTGCTGTTTCCCCCTCAGCAAAACGATATGCTATACGAGTATATTTTAAAATAACACGTGCTCTATTTGGATTTGTCTTATCATTATTGTAATAATTTATACAACAATTCAAAAATTGATTGGCTACTTTATCTGCATATTTTATATAAATGCCATTTGATTTACCCAATGCCAATCTAAGATCCTTTAATAACTCTTTAAGCTGGTCTTTTGCTCCTTCCACATACTCCAAATTAGCTTTTGCGTCTTCTCTGGATATAGAAGATCCCTTTTTAAGTGTTGATTCTAATTCATTTTTAACTTTGTTAATACATTTGTCTGTTAACTGCTCAAATAACTTGCTTCCAACAAAACGTGATTTAAAAGGATGTAAATTGTTTTCCAGTTCAATTTTGTCTTGCTGTAGTTGTTCTATCCAATGAACATTTGGGAATTCTTGAATAAGTTTGCTTGAGATATATTCGACCAAGTCATTCTCGGAAATAGAGTCTTCTGTATCAATGAAAGATTTTATTAAGGCTCCTCGTCTATAATCAGAATCTAAAAGAAAGGCATAACTATAAAGGGCAAGGTCCCATCTCTTGAGGATAAGTGCCAGTACGCCCATATTGACAGTACTAGAATAGTTGCCCTTCTTTTGGATTATAGCCATTGCACCATTGACATCACCAGACTTTAGACAATTCAATGCCGCCTTATCATTATCGGTATGCTGCATAAACCAGAACATTCCCGCTTGTAGCTTGTCTTTAGGTAAAGATATGTCGTTATTTGCCTTTTCAATGGTATTAGAAGTTCGATTAACTGGGCCTAAAAGAGACGTAAAATCAGAGTCGAAACTTAATGCTTTTCCTGTTTTGACGAAGGCTCTGAGTTTTCCAAGATTGGCCACGATGTCTTTTTTAGGAGTATCAGAAAACACTCCTAATATACGTAACGGATTTTCTTTTATAATACGACCTTCTTCGTATTTCATTATTCTATTTTTAACGAACTATAATCAACATTGCTGAAATTGATTTCAAAAGCAGACATATTATTGTCTTGAGCATCGGCACTCAACCAATAGTCTTCTACGCCATCAACTTTGGACAAAATCTGCTCGTCTGTCACTTTCAAATTCTTACGAATTGACTTGAAAAATTTTATCTCATCATATTCTATTTTGTTGTCAGCATATATTGTTTTTGTCGCAACATCCAGTATTTGAAGGGCTTGTATTTCGTTAAAATTCGATTTCTCTAAAAGATTTAGATACGACTTGACAAACTCATAGCCATACTTCTCTAATGAATTCATGATAACTGGTAGTACCTCGTTTAAGTCATCTTTTTCAAAAAGGTGCTGATCTTCAGATAGCTTCTTTAAAGTTGAAACTTCTTCTTTTGCAATTTCTCCATCACATGCCATGCAACACACACATGTAAGTAATAGTATCTTATTGAACTCTTCCATAGAAATAATTTTTAGAATCCTATTCTGTTAGCTTTCTTTCCTGTAAATTCATCCCTTATTTTTTCACATTTCCGAATCTCATCAGCACTTACAGTTGGCTGAATCTGCGTTATGGCCTCTTCAATAACAGCTTGGGTTATTTTTTCGATTTTATTTCTAAAAACAATTCGAGCCGCAGTATCAATAATTAATGTAATATCTGATGAAACTCTGTTCTCTGTGAGTTCAGCAAGTCGATCGTAGTTAATTCCTAATTCTGTATTTCTTCCCTTCAAGCCAACTTTAAATAGCTGTATTCTAGTTTCTTTATCTGGCTGTGGAATATAGTACTTCAATTCCAAACGCCCTGCACGTAAAGCTGCTGGGTCAATTAAGTTCGGCTTGTTCGTGGCGGCGATAACCATTACGCCCTCTGCTCCGCAGTTATTTAATTGTCCCAGAAATTCATTAACTTCACCTTGTTCACTAACATTATTATGTTTGTTTCGATCCATTATCATTGCCTCCACCTCATCAAGGAAGAGGATAGTAGGTGCATTCTTTCTGGCTTCTTCAAACAAGTTGGCAATCTTTTCCTGACCTCCGTGAATGTATGGCGAGGCCACGTCGGAACATAGGACATACATGTAGTTACATCCAATTTCTTCCGCAAATCTCTCAGCAAAATAGGTCTTACCACATCCAGGAGGTCCATAGAAAAGCAAACCATTAGGAATTGATAGACCAAGTTCTTTAGCTCTACCTGGATTCTTAAGAAGGTCGATTACGTCAGACTGAAGTTGTTCCTTCAGTTCAGTCATACCAGCTACATCAGCAAAACCATTGCCTATCTTTTTTGTTTTCTTGCCAGATGGAGCTTCTTTGAAAGATGCTGTTTTTGGCTTTTCTACCTCAACTGTACCTTCCACCGCCTTAATGAATTCATCAGCAGTTTGGAATCTATCTTTAATATCATAGGCCATAGCTTTGCCCATAATATTAATAAGCCGTTCATCCAATTCAAAAACATTCATTGAGGGAATCTGCAGAGGAGAACATTTCCTTGCTAGTATTGCCCTTACTCTGTCTGTAGACTTATATTGTGATAGATCAATGAACCATGGCAGCATACCAAAAATCATTTGGTAAATCATGACACCAACAGAATACAAATCAGATTGCACAGAGCATACGCCATTGAAGCGCTCTGGAGCTAAATAGAAAGGATTGATATTGCCTAAATCATCTTTCGACGGAGGCAAGTCCAAGAATCTTGCATGACCGAAGTCAATAAGCTTTGCATCTTTCAATTCTCCGGAGAGATCAATCAAAGTGTTTTGCAGAGTAACTTCATTATGTATGATAGGACGCTGAAGAGAATGCACAAATGATAATGCATTTAACACGCTCTTGGCAATCTGTTTAGCTTCGTATACAGTCAGTGTTTCTTCACGACCCATTTTCTCTGCTACAGTCTCTCCACTAATGAATTCTGTGACTATATATGCATATTGCTGCCCCCCATGAATCAAAGTACCCGTATCAATAAAACCGCAAAGATTTTGATGTGATAAAGATTTCGCAACTTCGACCTCAATTATTTTCCCATCAGGACTATATTGAGAAGCATTTAGCTGAGCAAAACTAATTAACTTCAGAAAAAGAACCTTCCCGTTTTCATCTTTCACACGGTAGGTTTCCGCATAAGCGCCCTGCTTATGCGGAAAAGCTACTATGTATTTGCCAATCTTTTGTTTCTTTTCAAATAACATAATATTACTTCTTTAAACGACCCTGTGCATCCTTTGGAACATCTGTTGCTGGTAATAGAGCTATAAGTTGATCTACATAAGGATCCAACTTGTCTGCCGTTGGAGAATCGTTGATTATCCCAATTGCACTATTGATTAATTGTCTTGCTCGAGTCCTATCTTTCCATGCAATTGTATCAAAGCGTTTATTCCATCCCATTATCCAGGCAATAAGATATTCCACCTCTGCAAGTTTATAATCTAAAGCCTGAACTTGATCCAGCGCTTCTTTCGCCATTTTGACATCGCGCTTTGCAATTGCCTCGTCAACTATACCACGTAATTGGTCTAAAATCTGTCCGGTTTGGAAACTGCCATATTTCTTTTGGTCTTCTTCAGTCATCTTAAATACTCTCTTCAGTTCCTTTTCAATCCGGTCAAACTCTGATTCCGAATCACGTTTTTCAATTTCACGCATTACTTCTTTCTGATGTTGGAGTACCATCTTGGTTTCTGTATTATTGGAATCCTCTGTTCGTACCTCTTGAAGCTTTGATCGCAAATCTGATGTGTCAACACCTTGTTTTTCTAAACGAGCTAAATTTCTCTCGGCCTCCGAGAAATTGTTAGAAATGGTTTTCTTAGCATCTTCAAGAGACTGCTTCTTTGCAGTGTTAAGTTCTTTTGAGATGGTCAAATCTAATGATGGGAAATAAGCCTCAATTGTCATCATCTCGGAAGAATCTGCTTTAATTGTTAAGTCAACATTATCATTTTCAGAGATTAGTTGATTTACATCGCCACCATCAATTACTACATTTGCGACATATTCGTACAATTTCGAAGAAGTTCCCTCTTCGCACTCATCAGCCTGATATACAGGAATAACCAAGCTGTCAGAAGAATTACCCGGTCTCAACTGAGAAGTGGTTTTTAGGTTGTTTAAAGCACCAGTTGCAGGAAGAGGCTTGTTCTTTTCCAATCCTTGAATAGGTTGGAAGACAAGTTTTTTCTTTTCTTCATCCCAAATCTCTATACCAATAAAGTATGGCAATGGAGCAGCTCCAACTTTCGACCCCTGGATTATGGTTATTTCATTTGGGAAACAATCCAGTGCAGTACCTTGCTCATCGTATGTCATAATTGAGAATGAGTTTGCTTTGCCTTCTTGCAAGTGGGCTTCTACGACATTTCCGTTTGTATCAATCTCTGTTTTACCACTTGACCAGGACTTGTCGCTACTAACAAGTTCAACAAACACTTTATTGGGACAATTTGGCCCTGTAGCTGCCTTATCTAATTGTACACTCACCCATTCTGTCGTTTCTACTGATGTTGATTCATAACCAACATTTAATCGGATGGTACCAACTTCAACATCTTCGCTCTTGACATCCGCATCCAATGTCGATGCGAAGAGTGCTGCACCAGAAGCGACAGCCGTCATAGGATCTATACTTGTGTCAACGTTCTCCGTAATCTGTTCTCGCAGCATCTGACGAATCAATGGAGAATGTGTAGGTCCGCCAACCAAAATAATCTTATCAAGCTGGCTACCCCTCATGCTATTTCTGTCAAGAAGAGTCTTACAAATATCAACAGCTTTTTGGAAAAGAGGTCTCATAGCTTCAAACGCTTGGTCTTGAGTTACAGAAAGATCCAGTTCGATCTCCTCTCCTTCCTCATCTTCACCAAGTTCACCAAGATTTGAAATAATATCTTCTTTTTCTTGGAACGACAATTTGTTCTTCAAGTCCTCTGCATACGTTTTCATGGCATCGCGAAGTACTTCTTTTCTCTTCTCATCTGCCAAAATGGAGTCAACGGCGTAGTTCTCCTTTAGATATGGGATGATTATTTCGTCGACAATTGCATAATCCAGATTTTTACCACCAAGGTAATTATCACCTTCAGTGTCAAAAACCTGCATGATGCCATCTTCGACTTTCAGCAAAGCAGCATCAAAGGTGCCACCACCAAAGTCGAACACCATCCAATATCCATTCTTTTGATTGGAGGACAAACCATAAGCCATAGACGCAGCAATAGGTTCCTGTAGAAGTTCGCAGTGATCAAATCCTGCGAGTTTTGCAGCTTGCTTTGTAGCTGTTTTTTGGTTAACTGTGAATTTTGCAGGAACCGTAATAACAACTGAACGGAATGTCTCATCCGTAATAAATGACTTAAGTGCCTTAAGTACTTCTGCAGAAAGCTCCTCCGAAGTGTAGTCAGCTTTTAGGCCTTTGTCTTCCATATTTTTACTATGGTAGACCTTATCAGTGCCCATGGTTCTTTTGAATTCAACGTATGTGTTAGAGCCCTCTATTTTCCACGATTTTGTGGCGCTTTTCTTATCGCTCTTCATAGAACGATAAGCACTGGCACCAACGACAGTACCACCCCGACGGTTAAAGAAAACACATGATGGCATTGTGTCATCGGTAACCTCAATTTTTTTAATCACTGGCTGACCTTTCTCCATTCTACATATAGCAGAGTTGGTAGTTCCAAGGTCAATTCCGTAGTCAATTTTAATTCTTGCCATATCCGTTAAATGTTTTGTGTTACTGTAACTATTGCTTTTTGTATAAGTTCGCCGTTGTATATCACCTGGGGTTTCGTAATTGATGTAATAATCCGAGTGTCAGGTTCTAAGTTTTCATCAAGCACAAAATCTGCATTAATTCTCATTCCCTCATTATAAGGTTTATTAAGCATATCCGCTATTTCATACCCTTTAGAAAGGTAGTTGTTCTTAATACGTTCAACTCCTTTGGCTAACTGTTTCAAACCCTTAACAGAAGGATCCATACGAGACAAATTTAGTTCTATGCGAGTTATTTCATCGGCAACCTTTAATACTAACGAATGGTCTGGTGCAACTTGCGGTGCTTGAACTGGCTGGACATTAATTTGGTTATTCAAGACACTGATTAGTTGGTTATCCAATTTTACAGACTCTTCTTCTAACTTTTTTTGAGCAATCCTTACGGTATCTATTGCAACATCGCTATCTGACACTTTCTTTCTAAGTGTATGTAATCCTATTCCCGTCAAAATAGCTAATGCCAGCATAGCAAAGATTCCAATAAGTGACTTTGAACTTATCGATTCTTTAATGTTGGCAGTATTATCTTCAACTGTTTGATTCATCTTTGATATGTCTGAACCCAGCTTCATTTCTGTAGAAGAAAGAGCGTTCGTTAAGCCATCAACTTTTGATTGTAGGCTATCAACTTCTTTATTTGATTTACTCAATTCCGATTGCAAAGAATTAATTTTCTTTTGTTGGATGACATAATTTGATTTCTGATTTCCAATTTGTTGTTTTAGCACAGAAATCTCCTTTTTTAACAGATTTACGTCATCCTCAGCAACTGATTGTGCAAAAGAACCGCAGATTGTTACAGTCAAAACTAATAATAATAGGATTTTTTTCATATCTTTAAATTTTTAGAAGTCATCATTGTCGTCATCATTGTCGAAGTTGTCATTATCATCTACATCATCTTCGTCATCATTATAGTCAAAGTTATCAAAACTAAAATCGCTGCTTGAGAACTCATCACTGCTTGAGAACTCATCACTGCTTGAAAAGCCAGTACTATATGACGGGGATGAGTTGTAGTTAGACGACGAACCTTTCGCATTAGATGCTAAAATAATTATGAATAATACTATAGCTATAGCCACTGCGATAAGAATATACTTTATCGTCTTTTTATTTCTTTCTTCGATTTCTGTAATTCTCTGTTTTGCTTCGTCCACATGGACTCCATTGGGGAAATGGTACAGGTATTTATTATAATCTGCTTTTGAGGTACATGCCTCGAAATGTTCTGTATCTGTCCAAAAGAACTTGTGATCAGCTTTTACGCCATGGGCGCAACCTTTAAGTATGTAATGGTCATCTGGATAATCAAATCCGTTGACACTATTAATAAGGGAAAATAATGCTTTCCGATTTGGTTGGAATCGTTTGTCTTTGAATTCGGATGTTTTATCCAAAAGATCAATGTAAAGTATTGTTCTCCAAGCGGCTCGAAATGCTTTCTTAATATTTTGGGCTTTCTTCCTTCTGCGGTCTTCTTGATTCAACATATCAAGGAGAGAATTGTGACTATAGCTCCGCCCCAATATTTCAAATAATGGGTCTGGTTCATCTTCTTTCTGTACTTCATTAACCTCATCAATAACATTACTTAATGCAGCATTTCCTAACAGAGATGATATCTCTAAATAATAATCATTCTTGTTTCCTAATTTTTCTTTGATAATAATAAGTGGTTGTTTTGCTTTCTGCAGCAATTCTAGGCCAATCTCAGAAGTCCTTTTTTGTTTTCTATACCAAGTTAAAAGTTCATTTATTTCTTTAGCTTCACTTGCGACTTCAGTAGGAGGCATATTGTCATAGGCTTCCTTTATTACATCATGATTCTGTTCACATCTTTGTTTTGCCGCTGTACCGACTGCTATACTCATAGCGTATTCGCACAAAGGTAAAGCTTTTGCTGGTGAATCAACATCATCTGTGTCATTGTAATAGTCAATACTGCATTGCAATACCTCTTGCGCAATTTTATCGACAATCATTTGGTAGCGCGTGTCATTGAGAGGTAATATCCTATGCAAAGTTGCCAATAGTGGTTTCGTAGCGTTTTTTAACTTATTACCAGCGATAAGGCGTGCCGATGCCCCTTGTCCTTTGGCTGCTTTAGCTTCTGAGACATGGGAATTCAGTTGGGAAATTAACGGTTCTACTTTCTTTGCTTCTATTATTGTTTGCCATGTATTATCAGATATATTTTTCGATACGGGAAGCAGATCAATACCATCATTGGTTATTGTATCAACGACAGTTTGGATCAACGTATTGGATGAAATTGTTGCTTTCTCATCAATTTCAGAAACAAGTTCTTTAGTAAATTGGTTATAAAGTGAAACCGCAGTATTCAAAGCTGCACTATAGTCCTCTTTAATCAGATAGCAAACAAATAGATTTTGTAGAGAAAAAAGGTTTATGCTTTTCCTCCAAAAATCTATCGCGGACTCAATATTACCATCAAATAAATGATTAAATGCGATGCCATCAATAGGTGTTTTGTTGATAAACCAAAATTGTGCATGTTTTATTTGACCAGTAGACAACGCTAATTCAGAATCAGCAAAATCTACTAATTCTTGTGTCCTTTGTATTTCTGGAAGAATCCCTTTCAAATCAAGTTTGAAGGGCATGGACTTGTTCACACGTAAGAAGGCTTGCATCTTGCCTTTGTTGGCAATCTGTTCTTTCTTTGGTGAATTTGAATATACACCAAGGATTCTATATGGATTATTAAGTATCGCTTTTATCATAAGTTTACAAAGTTGATGCAAAGTATTGGAAGAATTTAAGGAATATCTCCCTGTTCCCTATAGTATGCAGTGGAATTATTTCCTTGTCACCCTTTTCTATTAAACCAAACAATTTAGAAGAATGATTTACATCTTCGATAATAAGATTACCATTATTGAAGTTAATATTCTTAACATTTGATTTGTTATATATTTTCCCGCCAATGGAAATTTCTTTCCCTTTGAACATTATATAATCATTATAAAATCCTTTTTCTGTATAAACGTTAAAGCCAATTGCTTCACCTGCTGCAAGTTCGACTTTTATCTGTTCTAGCCGATATTGGCTCCAATAAGACTCTATAGTTTTCCAAAAACGATATTTTTGATCTGTATAATACCCCCTAGGCTTTTCTTGGTCATAACTATCTGCGACACTAGCTATAACTTTTCTTTGATTATCAACCTCATGTCCATATATAATAAAATGGTAGTCAGTACACTGGTATGAACGATTTTTATATTTTCTTGTTTCACCTGTTAGAATGTCGTCAAAATCTCGGAAGTACATAACTGTCTTGCTTGATATGTTATCACGAGTCTTATCAAATCCTGCAACAACAGCACCTTCAATACCAACAAAATAATCTGTTCCTGTAAAGTTTAAGCAGTTGTTTACACTTATGTATCCAATAAAAAGCATTACAATTGTAACAATTGAGTCAAATATAGGTGACTCGTTGAATATTATCCAGCACAATGCCACGATTGCCAAAGGAATTGTAACAGACAATATTATTTTATTCCTTGTCTGTTCCTTTGTGTCTGGGGCGGCCTTGGGATTTGTACTATCGCAATAAGCAATTTCGCCAATATCCTCAGGAATATATTTAAAGACTGTTTCGCCTGACTTTAATTCCGCCAATAATTCTTCTTCTTTTCTTGCCATAATTAGGTTACTAGTTATCAGTTCAAGCGGCTTGGCTCCTATTACCACATTACATTTTTATACTGATCTTCTATTTCCGTTTGACACACATAAAAAGACGTGGAGCCGATGCTTTGTCGCTCGCTCCACTGTGTAAGGCCTTCGCATTGCCCGAAATGTCGAAACGAGCAACGCAAACGCCCCACGCTGAATGATATATACCTTATATATATTCATCCCACGGGACATCTGCCGTTGCGTTTGATTCTGACATTTCGTTAGAGGTTGCGAAGTTCTACACAGTCAAAGTCAAAGCGCTTAGCAAACGCCTTTTTTCAGTATGTCATCCCACCCATCTAACGGGCCTAAGCACATCATCAGCGTGGAACATCTGCAAAGATAGAAACTTTTTCTGAACTTTGCAAATATTTGAGGAAGAATTTTCAAAAAAAGTAATTTCACAAGGCTTGTGGACCAGTTACCAAGAACGAAGGAGCTACGGATTTAGAGCGCATCAAATCTATAGTGGCAAAATGGTCGACATCTAGTCCACTTGAACAGACATTATTATTTAGATGGTACACGCGGTAACGCGGCCACGCGGTCACATTTGGAAAAATGAAGTTAAGTAGTTGCCGTCCGAATGTGTCTAGGGACTGGTATGTGTCATAAACCATTTTGAGGCGAAAATGAAAATAAATTGGGAAAATTTTGCCTTTAAGGCGAATTTTTTCGCGACTCAGCAATAAAAATGCAAGCATTCATTGCATTCGCTGCTCGAAAAATTGGAAGTTTCAGAAATAATACTTATCTTTTCGCTTCGCGAGAAGTTACTCTCGTTCGGAAATGAAAATAAATGGTGATTTATTTTGCATTTCACTCACTTATTCGTAACTTTGCAGCGATGTTCGAAAAGGATATAGAGGAATACGAAAGCATTCGTCAGGAATATCAAGAGAAGATTGCTGACAGGATGGGTCATGAGCAGTGGATGGAATATAATGAGATTCTATTCTCTGCGCACTCATGTGCCATTGAGGGTAACTCGTTTACCATCGATGATACGAGGATTCTTCGTGAGCAGGGAATGGCGATGATTCCTGTAGGGCGTTCGCTATTGGAGTGTACTGAGATTGCAGACCACTTCCGTGCGTTCGACTATATGGTGGGGCATTTAAATCATCCGTTTGATGAGGCTCTATTGAAAGAGGTGAACCGTCTGGTGACAGAGCATACTATAGCCTATCGTGCCCAAGGTGCCATTGCAGGTGAATATACCACCGAGGACATGGCTGCAGGCGACACGGTATTTGGTGATCATGAGACGCTGATAGCCCGTGTTCCGAAATTGATGGAGTCGACACAACGGGCTCTTGACGAAGGACAGCATCCTTTGATTGTAGCAGCTAAATGGCACGGATACTACGAATATCTGCATCCGTTCCGTGATGGTAATGGAAGAACGGGGCGCTTGCTTTCGAACTTTATCATGTTGAAGGCTGGTCATCCGCTGTTGATTATCAAACTCGAAGACCGTTCGGAGTATATATCAGCCCTCAAGCAAATCAGAACTGAGGGAACAGACGAACATCTTGTAGCATTCTTCTTCAAGACTGCTATTAATCGCATGAAGAGCGAATTGGCCCAGAAGCGGAAGAACACATTGCCTACGATGTTCTTCTAACAATAAAAATTGCCTTTTCACAAGCTTTATGCCCTCAATACGGCTATAGCGTTTGGTGTCATCACCTCTGGGCGTTCGGCCAGACGTTGCAGGTCGTCTTCGCCAACGGTCAGCCAAACCTGCCCGAAGAGACCGATGGATACTGGGATGAACATATCCTTATAGAGGATGGTTCCCACGTTGTAAAACGTATGCTCGAAGACCATGAAGTTCCGCTTCAGGTATTCGTCGGTTGCGTTCAGCGCCGTCATCGTGCTGATGGCATTATATTGCTGAAGTAAAGGATGGCTATCCACCACTTTTCCTATGACCACCGTCAGGCCTTTTTTCAGCATGTCATAGTGGGCAGTTCGCTCTGGCTTCGTCATTGCAGCCAGAGCCATTGCCATGAGGATAACCAACGTAATGCCTATGAGGATTTTCTTCATCGCTCTTCTATTATGCGACAAAGTTATAAACTTTTTCCCAATATCCCAAATTTTGACGAAAAAAAACGTCCTGTCTTATTTGAAGTGAACCCCGAAGGTTTTTTGTCCAACTTTCGGGGTTCACTTAACTTACGGGCTTCTTTAATTTGACGTGATTTCGTTCGTTTACGAGTTACTGAAGGGAGTTCTCCATTTCTTTGATGTATTTCTCCGTTTGTTTGGTGACGTACTCATGGAGTTTGCGGATGGATTTGCCATTGGTGATGCTGTCTTTGTAGAGGTCGTTGAGCGCCTTATTCATCTCGGTATAGAACTGAACGATTTCCTTATATAAGCCGGGCATTTCAGTAGCAGGAACATCACACTTCTTTGCCAGTTGAATGAGCTCCTGATATTTCTTATCCAGCTCTTTGTTTTGACGGAGAAGCTGGTCTAAGAGGAGTTCGATTTTGTCGCGACTTCTAAAACCGCACAAATTATCATTAATCGCTTTATAGTTAGCCTTGATGCTTTCAACAACCATAGCCACCTGATTAACCTTCGTTTCAAGTTGCAGCTTATGGACTTGCGAAAGATTATCCCGCCAATTCTGAGATGGGGTAGCAACCCTGAATTCCTCGGGAATAGAATCGACAACCTCTACTATTACCTGGTCGTCGATACCACGTTTTTGCAGGTCGTTCAGCAGGCTATGGCCAGAGCGGCGGCCTACGCGGTTCTCGTAGTCGCGATCCTCTTCGTACCAGCCATTGTGTGTCGTGATGCGATAGGTCTCGCCAGGCACGAAGTCGAGGTTTGTCCACAACTTGCAGAGTGAGCCGTCGGGCATGACGGTACGGATGCGCCCCACCTTGGGTTTATCAATTTCGACACTGAAGTTAAAGCGTTTGTTCACCACGGGCATCGTAGCGACAAAAGCGTCATCGTCAATCTTGTCCAGTTCTTCGGCTGTGTCGGCCATATAGACCACGTAGAGCGAATCGTTGAGGTCGTTTCCCACACGGCCGTCGATACGGAAGGCGTTGCTAGCCATGCTCTTCTCGTACATATCGGGGCGCAGGGAGGTAATCATATAAATGGTGCCGTCTATTTCATCATTATGATCCCACACGATGGCATAAGCGTCGCGCAACTGGGGGTTCTCAGGGTTCTTGCAGCACATCAGCCACATTTCCTGATCTCTAGCGGTACGAATACGCTGCGTGCCTTGACTCATGCCGTTGTTGGTAATGACCTTCAGCGAGAACATCTCGTTGCTGCCTGGCTGGATATGCAGGAATTGATAGGCCAGGGGTTCCTCTTTCGGAAAGTTGATGGCCACAGCATTCATCACGTTGTCGTTTTGTATGTGGTTTGCCGAACAGTGGAAAGGCACGATTTTTATGCTCGACTCGATGATGCCCGTGTTGGGATTGCGATTGACGGAATATACCTGTCCTTCGTTCAGGCCAAACTTCTGGATGATGGTGTTCAGCGTGAAAATGACGGTCTCAGGCTTCTTCTGGGGTGCTGCCGACGGATCGGCACTAATGGTTGTAAGGGCGCTGCAAGCGATGAGCAGCATGATTATTATTCGTTTCATAGTTATAATTGTTTTTATTTCGATGATGCTTGTTCTAAATTATATTTTGAAATCTCGAGTTCCAGTTCTGCCCACTTCAGATAGGCCTCGTTGGCTTGTTTCTTCATGAGGGCTATCTCCTCGGGGGTGTACTGATAGTTCTTTGGACGGGTTATCGGGATGTCGCGTTCGGTCAGCGTTACCATCTTTTCCTGAGGCTTTGCGGTCTCGGCAACAGCCAACTCCTTGTTGACTTCTTCGACAGCAGGCTTCGTTGTGGTTTCGGCTGTTGGAGTCGGAGTCGTTTTCGCATCCTGTGCCAGGAGAGCAGCGTCGCGTTTCACGACGGTGGTTTTCACCTTTGCCACCTTTGTCCCTTTTGCCTTGACGGGGGTGGCTATTGGCGCTGGGGCTTCCGTTTCTACCTTTGCCACTGAGGTTTCGTCCACTTTTGCCACTGGGGTTTCTTCCACCTTATTTATATGAGTAGGCTGCTCGACGACCGTATTCTCCGCAACGACATCCGTTGTTGTCGCCTTGGGTGGCATGAGCCATATCACCATGATGCCAGCCACACAAGCAGCAGCAATCCAAGGCCAGACGATGCGACGTGGCTGTTTCTGTTCTTTGGCCATGCGCTGCATCAGTCGTTCGTTGAGGTCGGCAGGCATCTGCGGACGTTCTGCTTCGTCCATCTTGAGGGCGTTGCGCAGGTTCGTGTCCGTCTGTCTGAAGGCATTGATTTTCTCCTCTGTCATGATTGCAACATTTTGATGATTTTACATATTTTCTTTCTCGTTCTGCTGAGCTTCGAGGCCACCGTCGTAGGTATCGACTCTGTGACGTAGGCAATCTCTTTCAGGCTCATCTCTTCGTAGTAGAACATCGTGACGATGGCTCGTTCCTCAGGTGGCAAGTGCTTCAACGCTGCACGAATCAACTGTACCATTTCTTCGTTGGCGTGGCCCAGCGTCTCTTCCACTTCCGCATCCGACAGTTGCTCGGCCCTACCCTCGCGGTCTTCGAAGTAAATCACCGGTTGGCGCTTATGCCTCAGCCACGTGACGGCTTCGTTGTAGGCTATGCGTGATATCCACGTACGGAGTGCTGACTTCTCGGCGTCGTATGTCGCGATGTTTCTGAACACTTTCACAAACACATCCTGATATACCTCCTCAGCATCCTCTGTCGCTGGCAACATCCTCGCTACCATTGCGAAGACCTCGTTACCATAGCGTTCGAGCGCCTGTCGTTGGGCTTTGGGACTTTGTTCACGCAGTCCCTTTATCAGGTCTATGTCTATTTCAGCCATTTGTTTTTTGTTCTTATCTACTCTTATATACGACGTCAATCCTCAAAACATTGCAATTAGCATGAAAAAAAACAAAAAAATTTTGATGGAAGGTCGATAAGGCTTTGCGGAATCATGTGATTTTGGAGGCACTTTCTATAAGGTTTATTTAGCAGAGGTCCACAGGTCGAGGATTTGGCGGACTTTGACGTCCATAGGTTGGAGGGCGTCAATCCAGTGAATGGTAAAACCTCGTCGCTCCATGCCGCGGAACCACGTCATCTGGCGCTTGGCAAACTGATGGATGGCAATCTCGAGGCGCTGGAACATCTCGTCGTAGGTGAGGCGGCTTGTGATGTATTCGGTGACGAACTTATATTCGAGGCCATAATAGATGAGGTCGTCGGCAGGGATTCCCTCAGCGAGGAGGCCGCGGACTTCATCTATCATGCCTTCGTCGAGGCGGGCTTTCAGGCGTCGCGTAATCTTCGCACGACGTTCGGCGCGGTCGATATCTACACCAATGATTAGCGACGGGACGGGCGGCAGTTCACGACGTGGCACCGGATGTTCGAGGTTATACGTCTCTATCTCAATGGCGCGGATGGCACGCTGGCAGGAGTCAACATCCGTCTTGTTATGCATGTTAGAACCATTCTGGGCTTTCAGCGTCACGAGCATCTCGGTGAGTTCGTCCAGCGAGTGGCCTTCGAGGCGTGCGCGGAGCTCAGGATTCTGAGGAACAGGCGAGAGGTGATAGCCCTTGAGCACAGCCTCGATGTAAAGACCCGTGCCGCCACAAAGGATGGGCACCGCTCCCCTACCCTGTATAGCCTCGTAGGCGTCGAAGAAATCCTGCTGATATTGGAAGAGGTTGTACTTCGTGCCAGGCTCGCAGATGTCGATGAGGTGGTAGGGGATGGCGAGGGAGGTGTCGGCGGCCGAACCGCCGACCACAGGACACACGCGGTAATCCGCGAGGTCCTTACCCGTGCCGATATCCATGCGGCGGTAGACCTGACGGGAGTCGGCAGAGATGATTTCCGCCCCAATGTGGCCATCGACCTGCGGCAGTGCTACCGCAAGGGCTGCCGCCAGCGGCGTCTTGCCGCTGGCAGTAGGTCCGAGGATGGTAATCATCTGCTGCATCGTCCTTACGTCGTGGGGTCATTCTTTCTTAGCGACGACATCTTTGAAGAAGGCGGTAATCTCCTTGCCCTCAGGAACACGGTCGAGCCAAGCCTGACCCTCGGTCTTGCTCAGGTTGCGGCCGTTGAGCGAGCACTCGTCGATTTCGCCCTCCACCTGCAGACAACTGAACTTCGCCACCTGTTTGCCACCCTTGAAGGCGATAATCTCCTGTACCCACGTAGGACCGCCGGCAGGACCACCGAGGATGAGGTAGTAGGTGCCGTCCTTTTCGCCACGCGAAGGCCGATAGTTGCGGTTCTCGATGGCTATCAACTGGAACTTGCCGTCAGTGCGGATGAAGAAGGCGCCGTTCTGGTCGTCCTTGTCGCGCATCCATATCCACTCGTTGTCGTAGTCGATGAAGCAATGAGCCCACTTGACGAGCTCAACGTCCTTGTCGCCCATATCGTCGGCAGCATACAGCTTGCACATCTCGGCAATATCGCTGTTCCAGACGGGCAGCTCCTCGTCGACCAGCGAATGGAAACATTCATACTCGTATTCGATGAGACGGCCGTCGCGCAGATAAATCATACCAACGCAAAAGCTCTCAGGGGCTCCGTGGACGTAGCAGAGTTCGAGGCCCTTAGGACCCTCGAAAGCGGCAACAATGTCGTTGGGGATGTAGCCGTCGGCATCGGCATTCCACGTAGCGCCATAGGCTGGATCGTAGTAACCCAGCTTTTCAACTTTATAGACCTTGGCGCTGTCGATGACGAGTTCGAGGGCGAGGGCAAACTTACGGTCCTCATCATATGGATCCTTGGGGGCGTTTTTGTATTCACCCTGGAACTCGATAGTGCCGTGAATGTAGCGGTCGCCAATGACGGTAAGCTTCGTCGTACGCGCCGCCTTCATGCCGTACTCCTTCTCCATCTTCTTGATGATGTCGGCAGGAAGCGGGGGAACGGAGTCGTAGCCCACGGCACACGACTTCAGGGCGAGCTGTTTGCGCGACTTCAGATAGCTGTCGGTGACGAGGACTGGTCCCCACTGCGGGTCTTCGGCATTCTTATCCTTCGGATTAACGAATTCGAAACGGCCGCAGAGCGCAGGAATCCCCTCGAGGGGATGAATCTCGCCGATGCTGGGCGTATAGCCGTCAGGATCCTTCAGCACCTCATCGACAAAG
Source organism: uncultured Prevotellaceae bacterium (assembly GCA_902800245.1). Taxonomy (GTDB): domain Bacteria; phylum Bacteroidota; class Bacteroidia; order Bacteroidales; family Bacteroidaceae; genus Prevotella. The sequence continues at coordinate 4,215 of CADCDY010000002.1, read as the reverse complement.
CGCACCTTCTTGATTCTGTCACCAACGATGAAATTGGTGTACTGAGCAGCGTTGCGACGGAACATCTCCTGAAGTTCCCAACGCTTGTGCAACGACTCAAAGCCCTCGAGCGTACCACAATCCTCCTTGTACTTATCCGCGTTGGGCTCCTCCAGATTAGCCCAATAGAGCATGTGCATATACTTACTGTCACCGCCGATGATATACATGGGTAGCGGCGTGGTGTCGTTCTCTTCGATGATGCTGTCGATGACGGCAGCAAGGGTGTCATTCGTGTCGGCAGGGGCCGTCTGACCCTTGTTCTTACAACCGACGAATACGGCCATCGCGCAGATGGCAAAAAGCGCGAGTTTCTTCATATCGTTATTCTGAATATTTTGACAGGCCATTATCTTGTATGGGTTTGCCGTTTTCGTCGAGCTTCACGGTCTTTGCATAGACGGGACGCATGCCATCCCACGTAAACGAGTGCTGCTTGGGACCGTCATTGCCCCACTCGTCGATGAGCAGCGTCTTACCCTTGCGAGGCAGGCGGCAGAATATCTGGGTGAACTCCCCACGGTCGCCCCAGCGGAAACCTGTCAGGATGTCTGGCTCAGGGGTGAGCGTCTTCTTTGCGGCATCGTAGTCGTAGAAGCAGACGAACTCCAGGCAGGGGTCGGTGGGTTTACCGATGCGGACGGCAAAGAGGCGGTGACCATTGCTGCGGTTCCAGAAACAGGCCGACATGTAAGCGCCATCGGTTCCACCATCGTCCACCTCCGCGTAGCCGTTCTTGGTGTCGACGGTGACAGTGAGTGCCGTCTCTTTGTCGAGTACGCGCTTGGCGAGTCCTTGTTCCATCGTCTCGCAGATAGCACCGCCCATCCATGTGGGCCACGTGCGGTTGAAACTTTCGAGCATAATGCCAAGACTACCGTTGATGACGTTAGTGATGGTCTTCGTGCCCCACCCTTTGTCAATCACATCGAGCGGGCAGCTTTCGAACTCACGATTCTGTGCGCTGGCACTGATAACAGCCATCACAAATAGTAATAAAAAATACAATTGCTTTTTCATACTTCTTACCTCTTACTTCTTACCTCTCTTAATTTCTAATATTCGTTCTTGCCGAGAAGCCTCCACGGAGGTCGTCGACGGTGAGTTCCGTCAGTTCCTGCCTGCTGAGATTCGAACGGCCTGCCAAGCGGTTTGCCTGTTGCTGGATGGCTTTCTCGAAGACGTTACGTGCATAGCGGGCATTACCGAAATTGCGGTCTTTATGTGCTACGGCATTGTCAAACTGCTCTTTCAGAAAGTCCTCGGCATCGGGAGCCAAAGTGTACTGATTTTTCTTCATATACATCTTGAAAATATCGGTCAGTTCCTTAGGTGAATAGTCAGGGAAGTCGATATAGCGGTTGAAGCGCGACTGGAGTCCAGGGTTGGAGTCGATGAAACGCTGCATCTCGTCCTTATAGCCTGCAATGATGACCACCAAACGGTCGCGGTAGTCCTCCATGCGTTTCAGTAACGTCGCGATAGCCTCCGGACCATAGTCCTGACCATTATCTCCTTCAGGAACCAGCGCGTAGGCCTCGTCGATGAACAACACGCCGTCGAGCGCCTGCTGGACAACGGTATCAGTCTTCAGCGCCGTTTGACCCATATATTTGGCGACGAGTCCGCTACGATCAGTTTCGACAGTATGACCTTTCTTCAAGACACCGAGGTCCTTGTAGATGCGGCCTACGATACGTGCAACGGTGGTCTTACCAGTACCTGGCGAGCCGTAGAACACGAGGTGATAGGACACTTTGGCGGTCTTCAAGCCCTGTGCCTCGCGCTGCTTCTGTAGTTTGACGAAGTTGGCCAGCGAGCGCACCTCTTTCTTCACACTGTTCAGTCCAATGAGCTCGTCGAGTTCCTGATAGGGGTCGCCTTCGAGGGGTTCGTTGACAACGACAGAGTCTTTCTTTTCCGTCTGCTCCGTCTGTGCGGTCTGTGACTGGTCGTCATCCTTCACTTCCTCGTCGTCGACGAAGATGCCCACGATGACCATCAGAATGACAAAGCCGATGCTGAGGCATCCGCAGCCTTTCAGCAGTTTGCCTGCTCCTTGTTTAACATCATTTGTATCCATATCGTTTATTTTTTCTGGTCTGGTCCGAGATTACGGCTCTGGATACTGGTATCGAAAGGATTGGCAAAGAACTCGCAGTTCTGCTTGGCCGCCATGTTGATAGTACCCAGTTTCTCAGTAGGATGGTATATCTTACAATTGTTCATGTAGAATGCCTGGTCGAGATGGAACAGCGGCGCGTCGCCCCAATTGGCAAACATGCGGCAGTCGGTGAAGGTCAGGCCCTCATTGTTCCAGCCCTCGATGAGTTCGTACTGGCGATTGTTGAAAAAGTCGCAATTTTTGAAATAGGTAGCAATGCAATTGCGAAGCTGGATGATGCCATAGGTGCAGTCGTGGATGTTAGAATTCATCAGCGTGAAGTCCGTCGTTCCCATCAGGTCGAGGCCATAGGTGCCACAACCGTAGAGGTCGCAGTCCTTGATGAGCGTCTGACGACCACCCTTCACACCGATGACACCACCTGAGCAGTAGCCGCCCTCGGTATGTCCGATGGTGAGGTTATGGACTTCGCAGTTCTCGCAATTGATGAAATAGATGCAATAGGAGTAACGGGGATCGACCTCGATGCTCGAATTCCGCTCACCCTTGATGATCAGGCCCTTCATGTTGAGCAATGCCAGCTGACGACCGTCGGTCTCGCTCTCGCTGACCACCAACGGAGCAAGCCCTGTGTAGTCGGAGGCTATCGTCATCCAGCGACGACCGTTAACATTGCGGAAATACTCCTCACGTTCGAGGACACGCGAGAGGTTCAGATGCACACCTGCAGCAATGACCACAGTACGGTTGTTGCCCAGTGCGTTCAGGAATTCCTGCTCATTGGTAACGCTATAGTAGTCAGTACCGTCCACTTCGTCAGGTCCGCGTCCGTCGTCGTCGAGCCCACCAGGGAAGTGGCCTTCGTTGAGCTTACGCAGGTCGCTGTTATAGGCTGGTCCACTCGCATAATTGCGATAGCCACGCACCTCGTCAGGAACGGTCTCCTCGCTCTTGATGAGCTGGATGTTCAACTGTTCGATGACGCTGAGTTTGATGGCATTGTTGTTGGTGCCAGCCTTGTACCACGGCTGACGTCCGAAATAATCCTGCAGGTCCTTCGACTGGAACTTCCAACCGTGACGTGCGAGAATCTCGTTACGCATCAGGCGCAGTTCATCCTTCGAGAAATTGGCCAGATAGGTGGTGTTCATCAGCCAGTGAGACAACAGTTCGCTGGGATTCCGCTGTTCTGCAGAACGTTCCTGAGCCAGACTGTTCTCAAGATTGTCTGGCGTCAGCGTCATCTTCCACACGGCATCACCATTAGGTTTGCGTACGGCGAGGAAATACATGCCGTCCTGACGGACATACTGTACGCGCCAGCCAATCTTCGCACGCAGGGCCTCAGCCTCTGCTTCATTACCCGTAAGGATGTACTCACCCTGCTTACCTGCGACCTTCGTCAGGTGGAAGCGGAAGCCGCCCTCGTGTTCACCGATGCCACTCATCGTAACGTTGTTACCAACGACTTTAGCAGTATAAAGCACTGAGCCGTCCCACCAATTGGAGGCATTCTGAATGGTCTGAGCCTGCACGCCACACAGCGTACACAGAACCAACATCGTTGAAAATAAAAACCTTTTCATCTTGGTTAAGTTTATAATTATGTACTTTCGCCTGCAAAGTTACGAATAAACGAGGAAAATGCAAAAGGAAAACAAGTTTTTCTTTTCATTTTCGAGTGAAAGTAACTTCTCGCGAAGCGAAAAGTTACGAAAAGTCGAGCGAAAAACCAAATAAGAAAAAAAAGCCACCCGACAAAGTCGAGTGGCAATTATTTTCGCTAATAGCTAAAAGCTAACAGCTAATAGCCATTTTATTTCAACTCAGCGAGGTACTTAATGGTGCGAACCATCTGAGAAGTGTAAGAGTTCTCATTGTCGTACCAAGCAACAACCTGAACGAGAGAGTTGCCATCACCGATCTTAGAAACCATGGTCTGGTTAGCGTCAAACAGTGAACCGAACTTCATACCGATGATGTCGCTAGAAACCAGCTTCTCCTCAGTGTAACCGAAGCTCTCGTTGGTAGCAGCCTTCATGGCAGCGTTG
>CADCDY010000001.1 GCA_902800245.1 uncultured Prevotellaceae bacterium | reverse complement strand
CCCTCTGTAAATCTTTGGGAAAAATCGTCGTATGCTTTATCCTTTTCGCTGATACCGCAATCCCGTGCAGTATCTTTCCAATTCTTCATGTTCTGCGTAACATCTTTGATGATGTCAAAAGCTGCTTCTTTATCAAGCTTATATAGCTTATGCGCCTTGAATAAGTTGTCAAGACTTGATGCGTTTGACACGCCATCAATGAGCAGGCTATGAGTATGACCGACCGAAGGGTTTATATCATAAACAGGTGATAATTCCCATCCTTTCTTGGTGAGTAGAAAGGAATGGTTCTTCAGATGGTCATCTGTATTACCGATACAAATCGTGTATGCTATGCGACGATACAGCTCCTGAAGTGACTTTTCGACATCTGTACCATTTGAGACAATAAAATCGGCTATTTCAGGGTATGCGTAATATCTTTTATGTGTGTCTTCCTGCGTCAATCCAAGCAGGTTCAGTGCAGAAGCCATATGTATACGTTTTCCGTCGGGTGTCCGGTCAAATCGTTTTGAAAGAAAGACGTCATGTCCTGAACTGAGCGAAATCAGTTTGATCGTGGCAATATTTATACCACACTGCTCTGCCATCTTGTTGGCAAAAAACTCCCATCTGCAATCATTCCACCTATCTGTGGTTGAAGGAAACTTTGCTATATAAAGACTGTTCTCGTCGGAAACACATGCCTTTGGTCTTGCACCACCGACAGAAGTTCCCGGTTTGAGCAGCCGCTCAAGCCATCTGTTGTCCGGTTCTTCACTCTTGAACTCGCTTTCCTCCACTTTCTTTGCTGCTTCGAAAAGCATTTCTAAACTTAATATTGGTGGAACCTGAAATTCGTCCGACACGTTCAGGTATAGCCCTGTGTCAATATCCTTAAAGCGGAACCCTCCAATGCGCAAGGAATCTTCCACGCCTTTAAGATATACCCAATCTGACAGGTTGTATGTCAGCCTTCCTTTTGTGCTATTGGTCTGTCTCTCTTTCAGTTCGATAAGCGTACGACCCCAAAAGTCTGGCAGGCAATCTGCAAAGCAACCGAATATTTCGCCATCAGGTTGTGTGTGTTGCTTACCTGTAAAAGGTTGTAAGTCTCCACCTAGAATAATGTCGGAATGCTTCTTTATCCACTCCTTCGTATATTCAAAGGTGAAAACATCTTTTCCTCCCAGTTGGTCATAACTGAGGTAGCCTATCGTCTCTTCATTTTCTAACCAGTCAAAACTGGCGACCACTTCAAGTGTTTCCATAACCCAGATAAACTATTTCTTCGATGCTCTTTTTTTGTTCTTCACCTCTATGTCTTGAATGACATGTCCGAGTTTATCATCACGTGCAAGCAACAAAATGTCATCACCTAATTGAAGCGCATAGAGTATTCTGCATAAGATGCCTACAGATACCGTCGGTAATCCCTTTTCAAGTTTTGCAACAGTCAGTCGGCTGCATTGCGCCCTTTCTGCAACCTGCTCAATACTTAGGTCCCGACGCAGACGTGCCAAGCGTAATTGTTCGCCTACAATAGAAAGATTCTCGACCAACTTCATTGGCAACCAGTTTGATTTACTAAATTTCGTCATAATGTATCTTTTAGGCTGCAAATATATGAAATAAAATCTGTTTTATGATACATTATGGCAAAAAAATATCATTTTGTATTCATATTCAATACAAATCCTCCTCCACCGTAAGGGTAAGGGGGACTCCCAAAGCAGAGGGCTTAAATGATGAATACATTGATGCCGCTTGCGGCGACCACAAAAAAATGGCATTGAGCAGCAATTCTAATATGTCAATAGTCCGACATTATAGGTGGGAAAGTATGAATAACCATAAGCGAATTAGGCTCCTTTTATCTATTTTTAATCTCTTCAAAAAAAAATTCCACATAAACGTTTGCTGTTTAAAAAATAATTCGTAACTTTGTGGCCAACTCTTGTTAGTCCGTAAGGGCATTGGGGATTAAAACTATAAGATTTAATAATTGAATTAAGACTACTATACCAATATGAAAAAGTGTGATAATTGTGGTGCTATTCTTGCAGATGACGATAGGTTCTGCGGTAATTGTGGACGTCAGGTACTCAATCATACACACCAGCAGGTGCTTACAGAAAAGGTTTATAGGCCCAAGGGGATTATCTTGACAGATAGCGTTCGCCTTGCGCGCAAATTAAATGTCTCTCAAATAGTCATCCTGTCTTTATTACAAAACTATATAAAAAGAATATCTCCAAGGATTTCATATTCGCTACTTGATACATTTCAGAAGCCATCAAATGATTGGCGTGCTTACCATCAAGCCTTATTTGAGAATAAGTATTTGAGTTTACAGGATAAAATGGAATATCTGTTCATCATCGGAGCAGAAGACATTATTCCTGTACCATATATGAGAAATTGCATGGTGACTAATAGGAAGGAGATGGTTCCTACAGACATTCTGTATGGTTACAATTTTTCTTTTTTCACACAAAATGTTGAAGATGTCAATATCCTGCTTCAGTCGAAGCAACTTTATCATGTTGGAAGGCTTCCTCTTGGCACAGACGCGTCGATAGCCCATTTACAGAATTACTTGGAGCGGTCTGCATCTTATTGTGATACTGGTGTTCCTGTCCAATTGGCATACGGCCAATGTGATCCGCATTGGAAATTAGTATCAGCCGACGTCGTTTCAGACTTAAAAAAGAGCGAATTGTTTCCAAACATAGAAGCCCCGTCGTCTGTTATATACGACAAATTATTCCTTTCCCCCTACATTACTTGCAACACAATAGACAAGGCCTTCAACAAATACAGCAACCTGTATTATTTTAACATGCATGGCAGTGGCAATCCGGAAAAGCCGTATTTCTTTGGTGCATCAATAGAGGATGAAGAAATGTATCCTGGTATGGATCCTGATACCATCAGCAGTGCGAAGTATGACAACATTGTCATTACCGAGGCTTGTTATGGTGGCAAATTCATAAATCTTGCCACCGACAGATCCATGCTGCTTAGTTCTTTGTTCAATTCCACCATGCTTTATTTAGGTTCCTCTGTTGTCGCTTATGGAACCGTTGATGCTGGATACAGGAATGGAACAAAAATTGGAAGTGCGGATATTATGGCTAAGGGCTTTATATCCTATTTGATGAAAGGATACAGTGCAGGAGATGCTATTTATAAATCTCGGAAGGAATTGTTTGAGTCATCACAGGGTTCAATGGCTGCGTCAAATCTTCTTACCATATATGAATTCTCCCTTTATGGTGACCCTTCGCTCAAAGCAAAGTTTCCTAATCAGACATGTGAAACCGGGCAAAGCCACGACATCATTTCTAATGAGATCAACACCAATTCATATCATATAGAAGAAGTTTATAGCGAGCAGCCTCAATCAATTCTGGCGATGGTACGCAACAGAGTTGACAGCAGTTTGCAGTCGCTGAACCAAGAAATACAAAAGCAACTGTCGGATATGGGTATTAAGCCCCGACTATTAGAAAGCATTTCGAAGGTACGATATGGCCTTTCTTCACAACACATGTTTTCTTACAAGACAGAAACCGGCGAAGACTCTATCGTCATTGTTGACGACCGCGACCACTCAAAGACCGTTCTCATGCCGAAAGGCAGCATAGAGCAGAACTTTGAAGATGCCCGTAGACTTGCTGTCGACTATGCCTCAATTTTTAGGAGCTATAGTCAGCATTTCGGCCTGATTAGGCCCAACGAAGAAGAACGCCCTGTATTGGCTGGAAATGGTGCACGACTTAAGAATGTGTATATCGACAAGCGTATAGAACCTATGTCAAAGTTGCAAATAAAGACATTCAATGTTGTTCTTGACCAAGTGTATCGCGCTGAAATGCAGAATGGCAACATCGCCGCCCTTTCCACCAAAGATTGCGACTACGATTTCTCGATTTTGGTCAACCCGCTGGGCATCTTGCTCGAGACGGAACTGCGTGCGGCCATGAAGCCACTTATCAAGCAAGAAGGTTCGGAGTGGCCCAAAAGTGCCACCCTCGGAAGTATGATTGTTTGTTTCGAACAAAATAAACAATTATTGTCCAGATATGGTTTTGGTGACGCTTTTCTTAAAATACTTCATAAATTTCGTGAATTTCGTAATCCTGCGACGCACGAAGGCGGCACTGAAGAGTCGGCATTCCTAGAGTTTTACAAACTGTTCATAAACTTTGTTTCTTCACCCATTTTCATTAAAATACTTGAATTAAAACAAAATTATAAATAAATTGAGATTATGGAAAAGTATTGCCCTAATTGCAACAAGATGTATGGTGAAACTGACAAGAGTTTCTGTACATCATGCGGAGAAAAACTTAAAACAGTTGCCAACCAACGTACGAATACGACAGAGGTCCTGTCTAAAGAAATATCTGTTATAAAAAACAAGATAGTCTGGAACATCCCTGTCGGCGAAATAGCCTACCGTATCAGTGAAAAGGAAATGGATACGCTTTTGAACGCCACCGGTATTGTAGTAGATGAAGGAGTCACTGCCTATATTTACCTTGATGGGCGTATTGCTGCAGAAATACATGGAGGAACATACAACTTCGTCAGCAACGAAGAACTGCAAAGAAAACTGAGGCAGCGTATGGGGGGGGTAGCAGACAAGCTGAAAGATGCCTGGAAGGTTATCACCCGTTTCTGGGTTGGCACATCAGTGCAAGAGCGCATTGACCGTCAGAATGATGTGCAAAATGCCTCGTCTCTCGATGAAGTCGTTGCGTCTATCAACAGAAATGCCTCCTATTCTATCGTATTGAAAGTTGACAAAGAATTCCCTCTTGTCTTCGAGACAGCCATCAGTACCTCGCAATTTAATGGCAATGTTGGCGTTGGCATCGCTGCCCGCATTTCCAATTTCCAGCAGTTCATTCAGCAGTTCTTCATTTCCGGCGGTCACCACAATGTGACTAATATCGATGTCAAGAACATGCTAAAAGGCACGGTCGAAGATTGTCTGCGTTCCGAGTCATTTACTGGAGGACAGGTTTCTGGCGATGTACGTTTACGTCTCTTGAACAGGCTACAGGCCAAGATGACAGAACTAAACCTTGGCATTGAAATCATAAGGGTGACCGACTGCACCGTGAACAGTGAAGACTTGGAGCGTCTGCGTGCACTTGACCGCGAAATCTACCTTTCTGAGGCCGAACTTGACCGTCTGCACAAGATCAACATTATCAAGAATCGACTTAATGATGAGGAGATTCAGCAGCAGATTGAATCTGCACGTGGTGAATTGGGCATATACAAGATTATGAACGAAATCAATCGCGATCATTTGATTGCTGAGGACGAGATGCAAGCTTTTGTTGACACACTTGCAAATGCCCGCAGACTTCGTGAAGCACAGAATCAAGAAGATTTCGATGCCGCCGTTCATGGAATACGAAAAGCCCAGATACTGCGTGATACGGACATACAGCTACTGGTAGCTGAGTCTAACGAGAAGCTGTATCAGCGCAGCACGGCATTCTCACTGATGCAGTTACGCGACACCATTGAGCGTAACAAGATTGAACAGGCTGCCAATTTCGAGATGCAACAGTCAGAAATGCAACAGCAGATTAGCCTCGAACGTCTGAAGGATGCCTATCAGGATGAACGTTTCATGAAGCAGCTTGAGCAAGATAACCTGCGCTTCAAGTCAAGTCTTCAGCAGCGTCGGGAAGGGCATGAGCAAGATGTTGTAGAAATGAAAGACAACATCACAGCGTTAGGCATGATGCTTGATTTAGAAGAAAAGAAGCGTCAGGCAGATTTTATAAGGCAAACGGAGATTATCAACAATCTGCATACAAATCAATTGGAAGAAAAGAAGGAGAAGCATGTCTACGAAGAAAATATATTAAAAATCAAGTCGGGAATGACGGAAGGGCAACTGGCGGCAGAACAACTCTCGGAACTGACACCTGAAGCTCAGGCTGCCTATTTCAACAACCGCGATAAGGAGACTGCCGCACTGGCACGTGCAGAAGCTGAACGCGACAAAGCAGAATTTGTTGACAGGAAATCTTCAGAGTTGAATCAGATGATGGCAGACATCGCCAAACAGGCATTAAATGCCGTGGGAGGCGCTGCTGCCCACGACCGCCAGCGCGCAGAGGACTACAAGGCTGACCTACACCGTGAGCAGGATCGTTATGACCGCCATCAAGAGCAGGTAACCCAGTACATGTTAGGTGGGAAAAACACATCGTCAAATCCGTCAACGACACAGGCCGCTACGCCATCAAGCACTCAGCAGCCTCAGCCTGTTCCACCCTTGATCGCTGCACCGCAGCCTAAAGGAAGAATTGTGAAATGTCCCAGTCCCACATGCGGAAAAGAAAACGATTTAGATGAAGGCCCATTCTGCCAATACTGCGGAACACCATTGCAATAAACAAATACATGTGTATGTATAAGTGTAATCATTGTAATATAACTATACCTGACAATCAGACAGAAGGGCATATTGTCAAGGTTGGCCCCAAAGCCAACCCGAAACTCTACTGCATGGAATGTGGCGAGCCTGTGACCTACATACCAGATATCCCAAAGACTGAGGGCATCTTTCATGGAGCACAGGCCACTCTTATTTCCAATTCCGACAACCGCATCACAACCAACAACTACTATGGGGGGATGCCTGATGAACAAATCGAAACACCTTTTGGGGCTTGCAAAAAGAGCGAGACCCAGTTCTGCAAGAATTGCCGACAATGGGTACCAATGACTTATTTCAACACAGATCAAGGCTTATGTGACATTTGCTTCGAAAAGGAATCCAGAAAGGCTTTTGATGAGGGTAATATGTTCTATGAAATGGGGTTGTATAATGAGGCCTTGGTAGAATTTAATAAATATGAATCCGTATGTAAAAAAACAGAAATACTCGTACAACTTCAATATCAAATTGGTCGTTGCTATTTTGAGCTGAAAAGATGGAATGAGGCTATCAAATATTTCATAAAATCACGCGACCAAGTTACTGAAAGTTTATTCTACATGGGGCTATGCTTCTATAACGGATATGGTATACCTAAAAATTTGGACAATGCAAACATTTATATCAGAAAGGCCGCAGAATTAGGGAATCAAGAGGCTAAAGATTTTTGTGTTGCAGCGGAACAGCAAAGGCTTCAAGACCTTGCGAATAAAGCAACCATTGAGTTTGGGAACAACCATTATTCTGAATCACGAAGACTATGGGAGAAAGCCGTAAAACAAGGCTTTCATCTTTCTGCATATGATATAAATTGTGTAGGAGTTTGTTATTGGCACGAAAAAGACTATAATAAATCTCTTGATTATTTCAGCAGAGCTGCGGAAATGGGAAGAGCTGATGGTGCATACAATTGGGGCTATATGTATGATCATGGTATAGGAATAAATCCGAATCAAAGAGAAGCAATTAATTTGTATAAGAAGAGCGCCGAATCAGGATGTATAACAGCAAAGTATGCACTTGCCCATATATATGATAATGGGGACGGTGCTTACAGGAAGCACGATGAAGCTGTAAGATTGTTGAAAATCGTTGCAAGCAGTAGTGAGGATGACATTGAGAAAGAATTAAAATTCAATTTGATAAGAAAAACAAAAGAAAATGATGATGAAGAAGATGACGAACTTTCTTTTCCGCTTCTTTCACCTGAAGGCGAAATAAAGCATATCATAGTAAGTGCAAAGTTTGATCTTGATTTTATGGATTCAAGAAATAAATGAAGAGTCATAAACTAATAGATGTGTAATTTCTTAGCAATATGTATAAGTGTAATCATTGCAACATAACAATACCAGATGACCAGACAGAAGGTCATATAGTTAAAGCTGGTCCTAAGTTCTACTGTGCAGAGTGTGGGGATCCTGTGGTATATATACCTGACGCTCCAAAAGTGGCAGGCACCATGATGGGTGCCCAGGCCACTCTCATTTCCAATTCTGACAATCGCATCACCACCAATAACTATTATGGGGGGATGCCTGATGACCAAGTAGAAACCCAATTTGGTAAGTGCAAACGCAGTGATGCGCGTTTCTGCAAACATTGCCAGCAATGGGTGCCGTTTACATTCTTCAATGAGAAACAACTCATTTGTTCTAACTGTGAAGCAGAGCAAATCCGTAAAGATTATGATGACGGACAAAGCTTCTTTAACATTGGCCTATACGATGAAGCCACTACCTGTTTCCTTAAGTACCTCAATATCTGCCCTAACGAGGAGCAGTCAAAAGTAAAGACGCTTATTGGTAAATGCTATTATGAGCTAAAGTACTACAAAGAAGCACTTAAATATTTCGTCGTTGCAAGCAGAGATAATTTAGACAGTCTTTACTATTTGGGAAATTGTTATTTTAACGGTTATGGTATTTCCAAGAACATCAAGACTGCCATAGACTGCTTTCGTGATGCAGCCCAAAAAGGGCATGATAAATCGAGGAAAGAAATCGAAAATATTGATTTATCTGCCGAAAAAGGCGATAACGGACTTTGGGGGTATAAGAGCCCTGATGGCACGATAGTTATTGACTACCAATACCAAGAAGCAGGGAAGTTTTCCGAAGGACTGGCTCGCGTTATGAATTCCGACGGCAAATGGGGGTATATTGACAAATGCGGTAATATCATTTTACCCTTCCAATGGCATTTTGCGTGTGCTTTTTTTAGTGATGAGGCTAAGGTTGGAGACGAAAATGACCGGAGATATGTTATCAACAAAGAAGGAAACATTTTAAAGGAACAGTGCAGTTCCTGTAAAAAGTGGTTACCACTGTCGCAGTTCCGCCAAGGGCTTACAATATGTACTGATTGTGAGAAAAAAGAGGTTCTTGCGAACTACGACAAAGGCTGTCAGCTTCTGGAAGACGGACTTTACCCTGAGGCTTTAAGTGCATTTCAGAGTTATGAAAAGGTTTGCCCACAAGAACGTCAGAAAAGCCTGCATGGCTTCCTAGGCCAATGCTATTTCAACATAAGAAGCTATCAACAGGCATTAATTCATTTTGAGAGTGCAGGGGATGACGATGCTGACAACCTCTATTATCATGCGCTCTGCTACTATCAGGGGTTGGGAGTAACCAAGAACTGCGTCAAGGCTATAGAGTTGTTACGAAAATCCAGTCAAAAAGGAAATTTCGAGGCTGAGGATTTCTTGGAGGATTTGGAACTGACAGAAACAGTGGACGCCAACGACAGATGGGGCTATGCCAACGAAGACGGCGATATTGTCATTCCATGCCAGTGGAAAGACGCTGATGCATTTTTTGAAAATTTGGCTTTCGTCAAGGATGTCAATGATAGGTATGGCTTTATCGATAAGACTGGCCACATTGTCATCCCCTGTCAATGGAAAGATGCTGACGAGTTTGAGGATGGTTTGGCAAGGGTTCAGGATTTCTCAGACAAGTGGTACTATATAGACAAAAAAGGAGCGACTGTATGGGAAGATGTTGGTCCCATGAAGGAGGGGTTGGCTCGCGTTTGTGATTCCAATGGGAAATACGGATATATAGACGACAAAATGCATCTGTTCATCCCTTGTCAATGGAAGAAAGCTTATGATTTTTGTGAAGGATTGGCAGCCGTCCTTGATTTCTCTGGCAAATATGGATTTATTGACAAGAACGGGAAGACCGTGATTCCCTGTGAATGGAAAAGTGTTTTTTTTGCTTTCAAAAACGGATTGACTAAAGTTCAGGATTTCGAGGAAGAATGGAAGTATATAGACAAGAACGGCGAAATCATTTGGGAGAATGTCGGTGCTATAAGTGATGGATTGATACGCATTTGCGACACCGTAGGCAAGTATGGCTATATTGACATAGACAGAAATGTTGTCATTCCTTGCCAGTGGGACGCGGCTGAAGATTTTTGCGATGGATTAGCTATAGTTAGTGATTACGAAAAACATATAAAAAATTTCATAGACAAGAGTGGTAAAATAGTATGGCAAGACATAGGGGATAATTATGAGGGTCTAATTCGAGTCTGTGATTCCCAAGGTATGTATGGCTATATAGATAAGGATAGAAATGTTGTCATTCCATGTAAATGGTATGATGCGAACGATTTTTGCGAAGGCTTAACTTTGGTCAGAGACTCCAACAACATGTATGGATATATTAATAAGAATGGGGAGACCGTCATACCCTTTGAATGGACTGATGCCTTTGATTTTTATAATGGTATAGCCAGAGTCAGCAAGGATGAAGTATATGATGAAGAATCCGATGAGCATTATGTATTAATCGATATTTGCGGGAATGTTGTATGGGAAGATGTCGGTTGGTTAAGTGATGGGCGTATTCGAGTGTGTAATTCACAAGGCATATATGGTTATCTCGACGAAAATTATAAAGAGGTTATTCCATGTCAATGGAAAGAAGCTCACGACTTTCATGAGGGACTTGCCGCTGTTCAAGACATCTTAGGCAAATACGGATATATAGACAAGAATGGAATGACTGTGATTCCATGTGAATGGGAGAGTGCAGACTCTTCTTTCAACAGCGGATTGTCAAAAGTCAAGAATTCAAAAGGAGAGTGGAAATACATAGACAAGAGCGGAACTGTGGTTTGGGATGATGTGAGTTCTCTAAGTGAGGATTTGGAATGTGTTCGTGATTCCCAAAGTTTGTATGGTTATATAGACAAAGACAGAAAAGTAGTTATTCCTTTCCAGTGGAAAAAGGCTCGTATTTTCAGTGAGGGACTTGCCGCTGTTCAAGATTCCAGAGGCAATTGGGGCTATATTGACAAAAGTGGTGAGATGATGATTCCTGTCGTATGGAGGAAGGCATATGATTTTAATAATGGCTTAGCTAAAGTAGAATGTAGAGGTTCTCTTAGATATTCTTACATAGACAAGAGTGGGGACACCATATGGAAAGATATCGGTTCTTTAAGTAATGGGGTGATTCGTGTTTGTGACTCCCAAGGCATGTATGGTTTTTTAGATGAGAGCAAGAATGTTGCTATTCCTTGTCAATGGAAAAAGGTTAATGATTTTAAAGAGGATTTAGCTCTCGTTCAAGATTCCACAGGTAAATATGGCTTTATTGACATAAACGGTGCATGTGTCATTCCTTGCAAATGGGAAATGGCTCATGATTTCAGTGAAGGGTATGCTGCTATTCAGAATTCATCAAAAAAGTTTGGATTTATTGACAAAAGTGGACAAATAGCAATTCCTGCAAAATGGGATGATGCATCTGATTTCAGAAACGGCTTAGCAAAAGTAGGAGTTATAGTTGGTTTAGGATTTAATCATTCTTATATAAACAAGAGTGGGGATATCATATGGGAAGATGTCGGTCCTTTGAGTTTTTGTGGGTTTATCCGTGTTTGTGACTCCCAAGGCATGTATGGCTATTTAGATGAGAGCAAGAATGTTGCTATTCCTTGTCAATGGAAAAAGGCTCATGATTTCAAAGAGGATTTAGCTCTCGTTCAAGATTCCACAGGTAAATATGGCTTTATTGACATAAACGGTGCATGTGTCATTCCTTGTCAATGGGATGAAGCTTACAGTTTTAAGTATGGTATGGCCAAAATCAAGGATATTTATGGCAAGTATGGATTTATAGACAAAACAGGAGATATAATAATTCCATGTGAATGGCAGTCTGCGGGTGATTTTTGTGGTGGGTTATCATGCATCATCCAAAACTCTCTTATAGTAATGCGACCAGACAGGGAAGCACGTATATATGGAGTTGGTTTAGCTCCTGTCCAGAATTCTTCTGGCAAATATGGCTATATAGATAAAACCGGTAATATTATTATTCCTTGTCAATGGGAAAAAGCTGAAGGATTTAGCAAAGGACTTGCACTTGTTACCAACTCAAATAAAACCAAATCTTATATTGACAATAGTGGCAATGTTGTATGGAAAAATGTGGGAGTTCTAAGCGAAGGACTTGAGAGAGTAAGTAATAATGAGGGTCAATATGGATATATTGATTATTCTTCAAAGCATATAGTCATCCCTTGTAAATGGAAAATGGCTTACAACTTTAGTCAAGGTATGGCACTTGTTCAAGATACCGCAAAACAATGGTTCTTTATTGACAAAAGCGGGAAAATCATATGGAAAGATGTCAGTGGACCAAACGAAAGTTTGTATCGTGTACGTGATTCCTCTAACAAATATGGTTATATTGATAAAAATATGAAAATTGTTATTTCATGTCAATGGAAATACGCAGGCTCATTTAAAGATGGATTTGCTCTTGTACAGGATTTTTCTGCTAAATATGGCTATATAGAAAAGAACGGTCGTAATGTTATACGTTGCCAATGGAGTCGTGCTTATAACTTTTGCGATGGTCTAGCTCTTGTCAAAGACTCTATTGGCAAATATGGATTTATTGATAAAAAAGGCAAGTATGTAGTTCCTTGCGAATGGTCTAATGCGAATTCTTTTAACTGTGGTTTGGCTCCCGTGTTAGCTAAAGGAACCAACTGGGCATTCATTAAAGAAAAAGATAAATGGGGGTATATTGACCCCAATGGCAATGTTGCGATTCCTTTTAAATGGAAAAGTGCCAAACGTTTCTATGAGGATATGGCAGCAGTACAGGACTTCGATGACAAATGGGGATATATTGACAAGAATGGTAAAGTCGTAATTCCTTGCAATTACCAAAAAGCCGAAGATTTTTCAAATGGCTTAGCTAGGGTAGAGGCTGTCAGTACAAGAGTGACTGTTACAAAAGGGTTACCTGTTGTAGAGAAAAAGATTCTTTATGTTGATAAAAATGGGAAAATAGTAAAAAAAATATAATATTAACAACTATGTATAAATGTACTAATTCAAACTGTGGAATGACTACATCTGATGATCAGATGGAAGGAAAAGTAGTTAAGGCTGGTCCAAAACTCTTTTGTGAGAAATGTGGAGAACCTGTGGAACACGTTCCTGATACCCCAACAAAAGAAGGGGCTACACGGGGAGTGCAGGCTACGCTGAATAGTAACTCTGACAATCGTGTGATCAATGGAAATAATAGTGGCAATACTACAACTGATAACAGTACCACTAACATCAATAGTGGCAATACCACTACAATTCACATCGGTACTGATCCCGACAAGTTGACTCAAGCCCTCGTTACTGCACAGCAGCAAACAGCTGAAACGGTTTTGCAATTTCTGAAAGGCGCTGCTTCGCTTGGGAAAAAAGAAGAAAAGTTGCTTACTGAGGACTGGGGTGAGATAGATGAGAGAAATGCATGCAAATGTAACAAATGTGGTAAGCTTGTTCCAAGTCAGCATTACGACCATCAGCAGCATCTCTGTGTTAATTGCCTTTATGAAAAGGCTGACAAACTAAAGGATAATGACTTATGGGATGAAGCCATAGATGAATTCAAGCGCGTCGAGATGATATGCCCTGCAGACATGTTGCCTGAAGTTCAGGAGGCTGTCGGCATTTGCTACTTTAAGGGCGGCGATAATAAAAACGCGAAAAAGTATCTTGCACTGGCAGAGACTCCTGTCAGTTACTACGTGTTAGGCTTATGCTTCGAAGACGATGACATTGATCAGGCTATCAGAAATTTCACGAAAGCCGCAGAGAAAGATGTCAAACCTGCTCAAGAATGGCTGAAAGACCACTACCTGAGAGGGAATGAGATAAACTTAGATAAGGCTGAGCCTTGGCTGAAGAAACTGGCACAAAACGGAGATTTGAACAGCCAGTTCCAGTTGGCCAACGTTTATAGGAAATACGCAAGGGCAAGTGAAATAAGTGACAAGAGTAAAGTACAGATCTATTATAAAGAAGCTGCAAAATGGATGGAAAAAGTTGCCGATGCAGGTGTCGCTATGGCAAAACATTTACTTGGGAGTATGCTTTTGGAAGGACAGGGATTGTCCAAGGATATTACACGAGGTGTTGATCTGTTGACTCAGGCTGCTGAAAGCGGTTACTTAGATAGCCAATACGACCTTGCTACAATTTACGATAAAGGAAAGTATGGCGTCGCAGCAGACCCAGCAAAAGCACTGTCTTGGTATAAGAAGGCGGCAGAGCAGAACACCGATGAACAGGCTGTCACAATAGCGTTAAACCAGATAGGGCAATTCTATTTAGAAGGCAAAGGTGTTGGTGTCAATTACAAAGAGGCTACTGAGTGGCTGAAGAAAGCTGCTAAAAAAGGATATGTCCCAGCTCAGTTCTCTCTTGGCAAGATCTACAAAGACAAGCTCAACAATTGGGAAGAAGCCATTAACTGGCTGTCAAAGGCTTCGAATGCAGGTAATTTAGAGGCGAAATATGAATTGGGTTGTCTGTACCTCATGCAATCTAATTCCATGCCAGCACGGAAATCTGAGGCTGAAAGACTGTTCTCTGAAGCAGCAAATAGCGGGCATGTAGGGGCTATGATGAAGAAGGCGCAATGTTATGAAGAGACAGAGCTCTACGATGAGGCTAAAAAGTATTATCAGAAGGCCGCTGATAAAGGAAATCAAGAAGCACAACAGATACTGGACGAACGTTTCTCTGGTAAAACATTTTCCGAAAAATGGCGTAAGTTTGTTAATAGCTCAATTTGGCACACAATAGGCAAAATGAAAGGATGTCTTCCTTTTATTATTGCTGCATTGGTCATTTTGTTTGCAGTCAACATGTGTAACAAAGCTTGCCAGAGTTGTATAGGTGTGCATGATTCCAGCTCTTCGGTATCAGGTCAAACAATTTATACTGAGTCAGAAGTTGACGAACCCGCTCACTATCCAACAGGAATCAAGCAATTAAATCAAGATATAAAATCTTTATTTAAAGACCAGTATTCGTATAGCACTCGAAACGGGTTTGTATCTGGAGAAATTCAACTGCATTTTATTATAACAAAGGAAGGAAGAGCAATTGTTGATAGTAAGAGCATCCCCATTGAGAATAAAGATGTGGTTCGTGCTTTGGTAGAAGTGATGAATCATCTTCCCAAACAATGGCAACCTGCCAAGAAAAATTCTGAATATGTAAATCAATACGTCGATATAAATTTGAACTTCTAATATGGCATCTCTGTAGTAAAGCCGCGAAAAGTCCTCGTAGCAGGATTACGTTTTCTCTAATCATTTCTGAAGATGAAGTCAGTTTATCGAGAGTTTGTGGAATCTTGTGATTTTGGAGGGCGTTTTCCCGTGAGTTAACTCGATTGATGATCTGGGTTAACTCACGGTTTTTCGGGGACTTTGATTGAGGCGTTTCTCTTGGGCAAAATTCCAACTAAAAGCCTATCCGCTTCTTTTCTCGGGGTACGTCGATGGGGAGAATGTCCTCTGGCGTCAGCTTCAGCATCTGGCGCTTATCCGTCGGTGGTCGTCCTCCCAGTTCTCTTTTCCCGAAGGATTCGAGTTAAGAACCTCCCAGCTGATAGCCGTCTGTCGTGACACCATCAGCTATTACCATGACGATCCCGCCCGCCAGGAACAGCTGTTCCGCGACCTCGTCACCCTCCTCCGCATGCTTGCCAAGTCTGGCAAAGAGATTATTTATAAATAAGGTGACAGGTATACTGACTTAGTGAAAAACAACCATGGAAAGTATATATTTTCGGCAATAAATTTGGTTTGTTGCCGAATTTATATTAACTTTGCAGCGTAAAACTCTGCAATATGAACATCGGTAGGACTCAAATATTGGATTATGTCACGAATCACGGAAGCGTCAATGCAACGATTCTGATGAATATTTATGGCATGAAACCGACAACAGCCAGACAATACCTCAGTACATTATCAAAAGAGAATATTCTGGTACGTGTTGGCCAGGGCGAATATGCCCTACCTCAGAAGCAAATGTTCTCATACTCACCTTCAGAAAAGGTCAAGAGCATATACTATAGATTGAAGTCAGAACTGCCATTCACGGACTTTTGTGTCTATGACGGCAGTATTATCTCTTCCATCCAGCACCACCTCTCCATCAACAATGCCATCTATGTAGAAACCAACAGAGATGCTGTTGATTCGGTATTCTCACGACTTAGAGAGCAGCAGAAGGATGTCTTTAAACAGCCTTCTGCAACTTTCGTAGCTGATTACATCGACCTTCGGGAACCTTGTATTATCGTGAAACCACTGGTTACAGAGTCACCTCTGATGGAGATTGAGGGTATTCGGGTACCAACATTGGAGAAGCTTTTGGTAGATACACAGAAGGATGCAGACTTCGACTACTTGCAGGGAGCTGAAAGCCAGTATATGTTCCAGATGGCCTTTGAACTTTATACTATTAACACCCAAAGACTGATGCGCTACGCCAAACGCAGAGGCATCGGTCAAGAAATAAATGAACTTATCAATCAAGCAGAATGATTAGCAAAGAATGCTTTACAGCGACATGGATTGACCAGAAATCCAAGGAGCTGCAATATAACGACAAGAACATCATCGAGAAGGTTATCCGTGCTTTCTCTCTACTTGAATCGGTTGCTGTCTGCAAGATTTGAGTTCAAGGACAGTGAATATCGAGTGCCTGATGGCGTCGTAACCATTTGCTCGATGGCCTTCGGATGCTGTCAGCAGTTTGTCACGCTTTACATCCCTCGCTCGGTTCGTCTGATTGGTGATTTCGTCTTCGGCCCAGGAGGCGGAAAAATTATCATTGAAGAGTAAAATGGATACGAAAAAGGCAGTCTAAAATCTATAATATGCTGTATAACGAGTTAAAAAAACAGATTATAGGAAGACTCCGCGTGGATAATCCATGGTGGTTAGCCCAAGGGGTGTAGGCCAATAAGCCTGTATTTATCGATTGCTTGGGATGTTTTTTGGTGGCCAATAGCAATGAGCTTTTCGGACTTGTCGAAGTCGAAGGTTCCATAGCGGTTCATCTGGATATCTACTAATATGTCGGGGTTTGTCAGCTTCGCCATGAGGATGGAGTTTTGGCGGATCATCAGAGAACTGGCGCGGGAAAGGACGGTGTAATAGTTGAACTCGATATTATCCGGTATCAGCATATCGAGGATCTTTGATTTCAGTGATTTATCGTGTTTTTGAATGGCAGTCAGCCTTTGCAGTTCATCCCACTGCGCCTTGTAGTCATGACCGCTCACGTCAACACCGACGAGAATATCTCCAGCCTGTCGCTTGACACGATTCAACGGGAGTGGATTCATGATACCGCCGTCAATCAGTATCATATCATTACGTTTCACTGGTTCATAGAATGATGGCAACGAAATGCTGGCACGTATGGCCTTAAACAGACTTCCTTTGCGGAACATTACTTCACGTCCTGCCTTCAAGTCTGTGGCAACGGCACAGTAGGGAATCGGCAAATCCTCGATGTTCACGTCTGGCACGAACTCCATGATAGCCTCGATGATACGGGTTCCTTTGACGATATGGTTGAGTGACAGCGAGAAATCGATGAGCCCCAGCATTTTCTTCCTATCGATGGTTTTCATCCATTCACGAAACTCGTTCAGCTTGCCTGCTGCATAGACGCCACCGATAAGTGCCCCCATGGAACACCCAGCAATGGAACTGATATGGTAGCCTTGTGCTTCGAGTTCTTCGATGGCACCGATATGCGCCAGTCCTCTTGCACCACCACTTGACAGTGCCAACGCTACATTCTTCGTCTTTGTCAACTCTTCTTTTTCCATAAGAACATTTAATCGTTTGCAAATATAGCGATAAAATGTGAATATGAGTCATTATTGCCTTCAAATTTACATTACTTTAATGGAAAAAGAAAGAATGACTGCATTTTACAGCCATCGACCTCGTCGCCCTCCTCCGCAAAGAAATCCTCCCCCCACCGTAAGGGGAGTGATTCTGATGTATTCTTTTCACAGATGCTTACAGCGAATAAAACGCTGACATGAGCTGGGCACGGTAATTCTTACTGATGCGCAGCTCATTTATTTGTTCCATCGGTTCCATCAAGACACACGTTGACTCCTGTATCATCTTAATCTGATTGATGTTCGCAATGAAACGCTTATGAATCTGGACGAAAGCGGACGAATAGTTCAATATGACATCGGCAGTGGTACGATGACGCAACAGATAGGTGGCACCATTCATGCAGACAGCCTCCCAAATCTTCCGTTCCTGATTGTAGCGGAAATAGGCAATGTCGTCCATTCGCAAGGTGGTATGCTCGTTCATGGCGTTCACCACTAAGATGATGGGTAGCTGTTCCGTCGAGCGTTCCACGAAAGGCATGTCGGCCAGTTTGTTCTCGTAGTAGCGCGTCATAATCTGACTCAAGTCCTGTTCCGTGGGCGGTTTCAACAGATAGTCGAAAGCCTGCCGGCGAATCGCTTCCAGCATGTATTTGTCATGTCCTGTGTAAAACACCACCTTGGTTTCCGGTTTGATGTCCTGACGAATCATCGAGCAGAACTCCAAGCCTGACATCGTGGGCAGTTCCACGTCCAGGAAGATAATGTCAGGCTCGGCATTGACAATGATGTCTGCTGCCGTTTCCGCGTCGTTGGCTGTGCCGACAACCTCTACGGAATAGTGTTTCTCCAACATACGCTGCAACAGTTCTACAGCCTCTTGATTGTCGTCTACGATGAATACCTTGGTCAGTTTCTGCTTGTTCATATATATAAATAGTTTTGTGTTTAATCTTATTTATAACCACTCTTGATGACTTTGTAGTTGAAATCGTCAGGCACGAGCAGCCATGTCCTGCATCCAGTCTCGCCATCTTGCTGCCAATTGCCGATGCCAAACGTTATCTGCCGGTGATTGTGGTCGTTCAACATCTGAATGGTTTGGCGCACAACCCTCATACCGGTATGTTCCTTCGGTGCGCTTGTCCCAAGCCCCTGTCCGTTGTCTATGACCTCTATCAACGTGCTGTCATCCTGCCTGCTCACACGGATAGTGAGTTCGCCGCCCCGACGCTGCAGACCATGCTTGATGGCATTCTCCACAAATATCTGTATCGTCATTGCCGGCAGATTGACTTTGCTTGTATCTACGTCGGGGGCAATCTCTTTCCTGTACAGCAGTTTGTCGGCCATCTGCCTGCCTTCAATCTCCACATAGTAATCCACGAACCGCAGTTCCTCCCCCAGCGTCGTCTCCAGCATGTCAGCCTGGTCAACACCCCGTCGCAACAGCTGTGTCAGTGCGTTCAGGTCCACCGCCCTACCTTCCATTTGTTCCAGCATCTCATGGCTCAGTGCGTTATAGATGAAATGTGGTGTAATACGGTTTCGGACATTCTCCATGCGGAGGCTGATAATCTGCTGTTGGGTAGCCATTTCCTGCAGACGGTGTTTGCGACGACGCAACTCATAGAGAACTATCACCACCACAACCGCCAGCATAGCCACAGCTGACAATGCCAATGCCAATTGGGCACGCAATTGCTGATGGTCTATTTCCTGCTGTTGTTTCATGCGCTCCTTGTCGTGCTTGTATTGGTACAACTGTGCACTCATGCGCATGGCCGACTGTGCTGCATGTATCGAGTCATTCAGTCCGTGTAGTTCTTCGTGGACGTTCATCGCTTCCTGCCAACGGCCGGTATTCCTCATCAGTTGTTCCAGCGCCTTCAGTCGCAGCACCTTGGCGGCAGGAATGCTGATATCGTCCTTTGGACTGGCTGCGGCAATGGCCAATGCCTCCTGCATGTTGCCCTCCAACATCTTCAGTTCAATGCGCGAGGTGGCCATATAGTATATCAGCGGTGGAAAATTGACCCGACGGAAGAACGAGTCAGCCTGCTCCACCATCTGTCGTGCCGAATCAGCCTGGTGCAGACAGATGTAAATCTCGCCCAAGTTGCCCAGTGCCGTGTAGTAGTCCCACAACTTAGCCTCGTCGCCCTTCACCAGATCGGCAGCTTTCCGGAAACAGTCACGAGCGTCCTGATAGTTCTCCTGAAAAAAGTTGTCGTTACCCAGATTGTTGTAGTAGATGAACTGGTCGTCGCGTTTCATCACTGGCAGCAAATTCCTCAGCCGTTCCCACCAGCGATGGCCGTTGTGATAGTCACCCATAAAGGTGTAGGCCGTACTAACGCCCAGCATGAGCGGAATTCCTAACGAGTCGCCAGTCCCTGTAGAATCGGCTATCTGGATGGCCTGCAGATAACCATCGGCACTCTTGTCCAGCTGCCCCGTCTGACGGTAAAAGTCTGCCCTGTTAGCCATGGCCAACACGCGCAACACGTCCACGCCCTCCAAGTCCTTCATCTCTTCCAGTGCCCGCTCTGTATATACAATTCCGCTGTCCGGCTGTCCCTTGATGGCGGTAAAATACACCCCACGTGCCTTCAACCATTCTGCCCGTAACCTCCGCATCGGCTCGCTCTTGTCCTTCGGATGCTGATCCAAAAAATCCTTTATCCGCATGCTTGCAGCATTCATGGAGTCGCCCTCCATCTGGGCATACCACATCTTCACCGAGTCCATTGTCTGCTGCATACGGGACACATCCGTCGATGCTCTCTTCTCGCCACATGAAATAAGGGTAATGATGCTCGTCAGCGTAACGAGCACTTTCAACCATTTTCTTCTTGTTACAGGCCAAACAGTCATGATTCAATTTTTCGCGTTGCAAAGTTAACTCATTTTTCAAAAAAAACGAATACAAACCCTGATTTTTGTTGAGGCGAGAGAGACACTTTTGTTATAAAAAGGATTATTGTCAGTTAACGGGGCATTTTTTATAGTTAAGACGGATTTTTATTTAAAATGTCCTCTGTTTCGCACAATAAAAAGCGATACAAATATTTGGAAGATGGATTGAAAGTTCGTATATTTGCAATCAAGTTGAGGAAGAAAAACTATAAATGTTAAACAATATGAGTAGGACAAACTATATTAGGAGATATTTATATATTGTAGCATTGGCAATATTGAATGTTTGTGTACTATCCTGTGGTGATGATGACAAAGAAGCACCAAGGTTGGAAGTTTCACCAGAGGAAATTTTGTTAGACAGTAACGGTGAGGGGAGGTTGACCATCACGACTAATACCTTGTGGAGTATTAGTACGTCGTCCACATGGCTGACGTTTTCAACATTGAGCGGTGTGGGTAATGGTCAGGTGAAGATGGTTGCCAATGATAGTAGCACGTCCGAACGTTCGGCAATAGTAACCGTCAAGGGAGAAAAAAATAGTCGCCAGGTCAAGGTAACGCAGTTAGCTGCGCCAAAGAAAAAGCACTATATTTATGGTGATATCGCGAATTATCCTTATCAGGTGCCATTCCAGGTTGGTGAATGGGATGCTTCAGCCATGCGATTCAACGATACTGAAGGTGCGTATCTGCCCACAATCTCCGATGAGGTTTACTTTGGTCTGAAGACTCTGATTTTTGACGTGTCAGATGTTAGTACAGATTTTGATTTGAGGGTCATGAATGCTTGGTGGAGTAGTATCTACTATGATCACGTTAAGTGGGTGTCAGGTTTGAACGAGGTTCAGATTACCAGTATTATGGCCAGGGAGTGTGCTAAAGGCGGTGAAGGCAAAGACCTCGACCTCATGCTGTATAGTGGTAGCTGTACCATCAAGGCTGTTTATTATGAGGAATAACGGATGTTTCTCCTGTTTGATGTAGATAGAGAGTTGTTGATACGTGTCTGATTTGTATAATGAAAATTTAGTTAATGAGTTTATGAACAATGACGAATTGATAAGCCGCAGACGGTTCTTTAAAAAAGCGGCAAAAGGATTATTGCCGATGCTGGGTGCCATTATTGCTGTACCGACGATGCTCACAACGTTTACGTCTTGTGGTGGTGATGGGTGTGGTGGGTGCTCATCCTCTTGTATGGATAATTGTGAAACAACATGTGCAGGAAGTTGTGTTGGCGGAGTTGAAGGCTCGAGCTGTTCAGACTGTTCGCATGCATGTGCACAGAGCTGTGCCGAATACTGCAGTTCAGACTGCACGGGATCTTCTACCTCATCTTCCTGTTCGGATTGCTCAAGCGGTTGTTCCTCCACCTGCGTGTCAACCTGTGCCGATTCTTGTAAGGCACAGACATCACAAGGGTGTTCTAACTGCTCATCGGGTTGCAGCAGTAGTTGCGGCAGTGACTGTTCTTCAGGTTGTGGCAGTGGCTGTTCAGGTAGTTGTTCTGGCAACTGTGGCAGTGGTTGTGGCAGTGGCTGTTCAGGTAATTGTTCTGGCAACTGTGGCAGTAGCTGTGGCAGTGGTTGCTCAGGTAGTTGCTATACTACATGTAAAGGATCTTGTGATACAAGATGTGCTGACAACTGCGTTGGCAAGTGTAACACGTCGTGTACATCCGGTTGTGGAGGTCGTTGCTACACTTCATGTGGAGGAACCTGTGATGGTACATGCTCTGGCTCTTGTTCTTGGCAATGTCCATATAGCAGCAAATCGGGATGTTCAGGCACATGTTATGGCACATGCAAATCAACATGCCCCAAGACATGTAGCTCTTTCTGTTATACAACTTGTAAGTCTAATGGAACATCTTAAGTCTAACCAATGACAGATATCAAAGAACACGATTTCGGCTGGCAGAACGGCATGGCGAAAACCATCACGTTCATTGTTACGAAAGACTGCCAGTTGGCATGCAAGTACTGCTACTTGGTAGGAAAGAACAGCAAGGAACGTATGTCGTGGGAGGTGGCAAAGGAATCTATCGACTACATTCTGGACAGGGAAGATGAGTTCCGTGAAGAATCTGTTATATGGGACTTTATCGGTGGCGAACCTTTCTTGGAAATAGACTTGATAGACAAAATCTGTGACTACCTCAAGGCAGAAATGTACAGGCGAGACCACCATTGGTTTGATTCTTATCGTTTCTCGTTCTCTTCGAATGGCATTAACTATCATGACGATAAAGTTCAGCAATTTATTAAGAAGAACCATAGCCATCTGAGTATTGGCATCACTATTGACGGAACAGAATTGAAACACGACCTGAACCGTGTGTATAAGCACTCGGAAAAAGGGTCGTATAAAGATGTCGTTAAGAACATTCCGCTATGGTTGGAGCAATTCCCCGGAGCAGCTACAAAGGTTACTATCAGTTCACCAGATATTCCATACATCAAGGAAAGTGTTCTTCACCTGTATTCTCTTGGCATCAAGGAGGTAAACATCAATTGTGTGTTTGAGGACGTTTGGAAGGAAGGTGATGACCTGTTGTTTGAAGAACAGCTGACAGAGCTGGCTGATGCCATCATAGACAACGGATATTATCAAGACCATGCCTGTTCGTTCTATCAAGAGTTTATCGGCAAGCCAATGGACATCTATGATAACAACAATTGGTGTGGGGCTGGAAAAATGCTGGCAATTGATGCGGCTGGCAATTTCTATCCATGTACTCGTTTTGCTGCATATTCTTTGAGAAACAAGCCTGCCTGGATTATCGGCAATGTGAAAGACGGTATCGATCAGAACAAGCTGCGTCCATTCCTGACACTCGACCGCATTACGCAAAGCAAGCAGGAGTGTATAGACTGTGAAGTGGCAAGTGGTTGTGCCTGGTGTCAAGGAGAGAACTATGATGCAGCAGAGACGCATACGGCCTTTCAGCGCTCTACCGCTATCTGCAAGATGCACAAGGCTCGTGTACGTGCAAACAACTACTATTGGAACAAACTGTTCCGTAAACTGGAGTTGGAGGGTAGGCGTGAAGAGTATGAGAAACAGAAATCAAAAGTGAAGGAGCCGATATGTTGACATACCTTATTATAGTTTTAGACGACACAAGTGTGTCGTATTGTCATTATGAGGCGAACCGTAAAGAACGTAGGCTCATCAGTATTGATGACTTGAAGGCCGGTATCATGTTCGCCATGAAGGAGAATCTGAACGTTCAATTTGTCTACCCCGACTACGAACTGCCTGTAGAGTATTTAGCGGCAATAGACTCAATAGACCATACGGATATTAAGCCTGTCAAGAATGGTGATGTGGCGGATGTCGTAGTATTAAGCGGATGGGATGACGAAGTGCCAGAAGACGCTACATGTATCATACATAGCAGTTTTGGGGAGTTATCTGAACATGTGACGACTATCAATGATTGGCTGCGACGGATTACGCGGCTTAATGTAGTCCTTACTGATGTGGATAAATTCAAGGATGGTGACATTGACAGCTACAAAAAGACGTTGGAAGCCTTGGCCGATGGTATGATGGGATTGTTCCAGCAAGGCAGAAATGTACAGCTGAACTTATTGACCGACCGACTTATGTTGACAGAAATGAACAACTGCGGAGCAGGCGATAACAATGTGACGCTGGCACCAAACGGTAAGTTCTATCTTTGTCCTGCTTTCTACCACGAGGATGAAAAGCAGAGCGTGGGTGACCTAAAGAGTGGTCTAAACATAAAAAATCCTCAGCTTTTACGCATTGACCATGCTCCTATTTGCCGCCAATGCGATGCTTACCAGTGTAGGCGTTGCATTTGGATGAATCAGCGATTGACGATGGATGCAAATACACCGTCGCATCAGCAGTGTGTGGTAGCACATCTGGAACGCAACGCCTCTCGTGAACTACAAATGAAACTAGACGAGGCAGGCATTCGTCTGACGGATAGTCACCCCATTGAAGAAATGACGGAATTGGATCCTTTTAATATTGTAAACAGATGGAAATAAGAAGAATTGTGGGGCAAGTGACCCCTGAAGAGCGCGACGAGATTCAGAAACTCTTCGAACGCAAGAACGGCTTGACGGAACTGGCCAAGATTTTGACCGCTGACAACGGTGAACTGTATGAAAAACTGGTGAAGGATTTGGGAGAGACAGGTAGCAAGTTCCAGCAATGGTGGGATAGCAAGGCCAAACAATATGGCTGGGAGAGTCACCCGAAAGGCAACTGGGAAATCAATTTCCAGACATGCGAGATTACACTTGTTGTAAACGAATAGGAATAGCTGATGTTATTCCTAAGTGTCTGATTTACACCCGAAAACTTGCAGTGAAAGGTTTTCGGGTGTTGTCTATGTTATTATAATAATGTATAAATGACGGTTGATTTGAGGTCAAATTGTGTAGAAATCAATTTTTTTTGTCCCAAATAGCAATTTTTTTTGAATTTTCTTTGTTTGTTTCGAAGAAAATTTGTATATTTGCAGTCGAACTATTCACAAAAACAGCTAACAGCCCTAGAATTGTTCATCGACATTCTATTGGGATATATATATATTCATAATTTATACTAACCATATTACGAACTAAAACTTTAGCTTATGGACAAGATTTTCTTTACTAAATTCAGTGTCTGTAAACGATTATGGTTGTTATCGTTGATAACGGCTATGTTTACAGTTGTTGCGTTAGACGTTAACGCTCAAGGTGAACCCAAGAAACCTGGGACGTCGCGTCGAAGTATTTCTTCAGACATGCCCGGTGGATATACTCAGGTGGGTACTACGGATTTGATTTATAGTCAAGGCTATAACATTGATATCCAGGGTAAATTTGAAGAGTACTACTATGGTTCTACTTATTCCAATGCTGGATATAAAGTTGCCATTAAAGTTGGTGACAATTACGCTCAGGACGTAAATTGTAACGGTGAAACTATGTATGGTGTCACGTTTGCTGCTGAGGTAGTTCAACAAGCAGACTTGGGGCGCGTGTGTTATTATCTTACGAATACCAATGCCGAAGATGTCACCATCTCACTGGGTTTACATGCGGACGTTATGATTGGTAGTAATGACTATGCTCCCATCATACGTAAGATAGATACTATGGGCAACACATACGCACTGTCATTGCTGGATGGTAATGGTGCACAGCTTTGTGTGTTGTTCGGCAATGGCTTGGCTGGCGTGACAGGTGTTGATGATTACTGGTTTGGACATTATAGCACAAATAGAAATGCAGATGAGATGGTCGGCAATTATAACGGTAGTGGTGATAGTAATTATATGGTTGAAAACGGTTATTACGACAGCGGTATGGGCTGGTGCTGGAAGAATCGTGTCATCCCTGCCGGTGAAACCGTAACATTCTCTTGGCTTATCGGTGTGGGTGATGTCAGTCTGGAGCCTTACTCCAACTATGAGGTCACTCCTGAGAACCCGGAACTGTGGAACGACCTGAGCCTGCTCCATAAGTTGAACATTGAGGGTGACTACGAAAGCCCCGCAGGTCTGGCTGGTAAGCTACAATATCAAGTTGAGGGCACTGGCGATTGGATTGACCTGACGGAGATGCTGGAGTCGGGCAGTACGTTTACCGGAACCATCAAAGCCATGTTTGATCCTTCTCTTGCCGTTCACAGAATCCTTCTGCGCACAGTCGACAATGTGGGTAATACGGCGCTTCTCAAACCTATTGAGTATAAGGATGTTTCCTTCCATGCACTCACAGGTATTGAAGACAAGACATATACCGGTGAGAATATTGTCCAGACAGGCCTGGTTTGTGACTTGGATGCAGAGCACTATACCTTTATATATAGTAATAATAAGAATGTTGGTACTGCAACGATGAGAATGGAGGGCGTATTCCCCTATACCATTGGCCGCAAGACTTACACCTTCCAAATTACCCCGCAACCTCTGACTGGCACTGTTAACATTGCCGACGGCACTTATGTATATAATGGTGAGCCGTTCACACCGTCATGGAGCTTCAGCAATGCAAACTATGCCGACTTGGTATTGAACACAGACTATACTGTTGCCTGGACTAACAACACCGTGCCGGGAACAGCTACCCTGACTGTTACCGGTATAGGAAACTACACTGGTTCACTCTCTTCGACATTTACCATTGACAAGGCTCCGATAACGGCAGACCTTTATACGTTGACGTTGCCAGAGGAGGATGTCACCTATGACGGTGAGAACCACGGTGCCAGTGTTGTGACAGCGACGGGTGTCGGTGTGGCTGTTATCAGCTATACGACAAAGAATTTGACGGACTATACCACTACGGAGCCTAAGAATCCCGGCGATTATGACATCTATCTGGATATTGCAGAAAGCGATCTCTATTACGGTCTGGCAAGGACGAAGGTCTTTACCTTCTCTATCTACCAGTTCGACGAAGGTGACTGGGCTGCTATCCAGACGCTGAAGGATGAATTGACAGCACGCGGTTGGACAGGAACCTGGGATCTGTCTGGCGGCCCGGCAAAGGCAAAGACACTGAGCGGACTCACCATCAAGGAAGGCCGTGTGATTGGTCTTGACCTGTCTGGTAAGAACGTGACGGGAACAATTCCTCCGTCAATCTTTAATTTCACGCAGTTGCAGACTCTTAACTTGTCGGACAACAAACTGAGTGGAAACCTTGGCGCTTATGCTACAGACATCAATGCCAATACGATCACACTGAATGTCTCTGGCAACTATTTTGATGAGGTGACACCGATGCTTCCCTCGAGTGTGGCTAATCTCAACATCTCCAATCAGACCATTGACAAGACTGTCAACCTGAATCTGGCTGCTCCTGTCAGCACATTTATCGCTGATGTTCCTAATATCCTCCTGTACAACCATGCCACCCAGTCGTACGCCACCAATATTGGCCTGCTCTGTTCAACCGGTGACGATTCATGGAAGGCAAGGCTTGTCTGCCAGGACGGACAGAAGGCCTTCACTCAGGTTTCCGCAGACAACGTTTACCGTGGAGCAAATGGCGATTTGCTGAAGGCAGAAGTGCTTGCCGCTAATGGTGCAGTTGAGGGCAGTAGCTTCAAGGTGGCTCTCCTGTTCGCAGCGGGTGATGGCAACTTCGACGGTCAGGTAAGTGTACTGGATTTGCAGACGGATGTTAACTATATATTCAATAACTATAATGTCAATCCGTTCAATTTCACTGCCGCTAACATGGTGGTGGATGCAGTGATTAACGTTCAGGATATTGTAGTACTGGTGAACAAGCTGTTTGAGACTGCTCCTGCACCAATGGCTGCTTCGCGTCGCGCTGCTGCTGACGAAGAACCGGCAATGGCAACACTCTCCGTCCAGAACGGCAATCTTGTCGTGAATACTGCCAACCCCGTGGCAGCATTCGACATCATGCTTTCCGGAGCTAATGCTATCCAGCTCTCAGAAACATTGAAGCAGAGAGGACTTGTCTGCGAAAGCCGTCAGGTCAACGGCGGAGTCCGTCTGATTGCTTATTCACTGAGCGGCGGCTGCTTGTCAGTGGGTGAAACCGTTATTGGTAAGGTGTCGTCAACGGCTGAGGTTGTCAGTGCTGTCCTTGCAGACCGTGAGGCTGCCAGCATTTCGGTTGCTCTTGGTGGTGGCACCACAG
This sequence comes from uncultured Prevotellaceae bacterium, assembly GCA_902800245.1. Lineage (GTDB taxonomy): Bacteria > Bacteroidota > Bacteroidia > Bacteroidales > Bacteroidaceae > Prevotella. Next base: position 29,245 of record CADCDY010000001.1, on the reverse strand, counting down.
GCATTAGTGTGACAGAAATGAAGGAGAATGGCGATGCTTATCTCCTGCGCTTAGGCAATGGTCATGCTATCAGCATTGAGAAGAACGGTAAGAAAACTCTTATCCAGGAAAATAGAAATATGAAATAAAAAGAATGGAGTCTTATGAAGAAGTTATTTATATATAGTATGTTATTACTTGTCTCACTCACAGCGAGTGCTCAGGCAAGCAATGTATTAAGCATTCCAGATGTTTCCCTGCCAAAGGGCGCAAGAGTATTGCCTGTTAACATCACGAATGCCGATGAAGTAGCGGCAGTACAGTTCGATTTCACACTTCCTGCTGGTATTACCCTCAATGGAACGGCTACCGTTACGGAGCGTGGTAATGGACACTCTGTCTCTATCATGAGCGTGGGTGCTAACCTCTATCGCCTATTGCTTTTTGCTCAGCCGACAGCGGCTTTGGCGGGTACGTCTGGTACCGTGATCAATATTCCTATCAATATCCCCTTGCCTTACGAACCGGGAGAATATCCGCTGACTATTTCCAATGCCACATTGTCCAATAAAACGGGAGCAAGTGTTGCTGCCACCGTGAGCGCTGGCACTTTGACAGTCACTGATATTCCCATGACGGTATCTGCAACAGGATATACGGGTGTTTACGATAAAGAGGCTCATGGTATCACGGTAACGGTGACAGAACCTGAGGAGGGTGCTACCATCAAGTATGGTACTGCCGTTGGAGAATATACCCTCACCGAGAATCCGACCTATACCAATGTCGGTACTTACACGGTCTATTATCAGGTGACCAAGCAATACTACATCACTACGACAGGTAGTGCACAGGTCATTATCACGAAGGCTGATGTCACTTGCACGGCCCCTGTTCCTCAGACGCTCGTTTACAATGAGCAGCAACAGGCTTTGGTTTCTGCCGGTACTGTTGATGGCGGTGTGATGCAGTACTCGCTCGACAATGCGACATGGAGCACAGATATTCCAACAGGTCTCAACGCAGGAGACTATCGCGTCTATTATCGTGTGATTGGTGATGCCAACCATAACGACAAGGCAGCAGAGTATGTTGATGTGAATATTGCCAAGGCAAACATCACTTACACGGCTCCTACCAATCTGAATCCCATTTATACTGGTAGTCCTCTGACTTTGATTTCCACAGGAACAGCTAATGGCGGTGAGATTCAGTACTCGTCCGACGGTACGAGTTGGAGCACAGAACGCCCCAAGGGTATCAATGCCGGAAACTATACTGTCTATTTCCGTATCGTAGCAGATGCCAACCATAACGACAAGGCAGCAGAGTCGTTAACTGCTACTATTGCCAAGGCTGACATCACTACATATACGGCTCCTGATCCCTTGTTAGGACTGGTCTATACCGGTAGTCCGTTGACACTGATTTCGGCAGGTACGGCTGAAGGTGGTGAGATGCAGTACTCGCTCGACGGTGAGACTTGGAGCACCGAGCTGCCTAAGGGCACCAATGCCGGAACCTATACTGTTCAGTATCGCATCATAGGCGACAGCAACCACAATAACAAGACAGGCATGTCGGTTACTGCTACTATTGCCAAGGCTGATATCACTACTTATACGGCTCCTGCTCCTCTGGTAGGACTGGTCTATACCGGTAGTCCGTTGACGCTGATTTCAGCAGGTACGGCTGAAGGCGGTGAGATGCAGTATTCGCTCGACGGTGAGACTTGGAGCACCGAGTTGCCGAAGGGTACCAATGCTGGAAACTATACTGTTCAGTATCGCATCATAGGCGACAGCAACCACAACGACAAGACAGGATTGTCTGTAGTAGCTACTATTGCTAAGGCCAATGTTGCTTGCACGGCTCCTGCTCCTCTGGTAGGACTAATCTATACCGGTAGTCCTATGACGCTGATTTCAGCAGGAACGACAAACGACGGTGTGATGCAGTACTCACTCGACGGTGAGACTTGGAGCACCGAGCTGCCGAAGGGCACCAATGCTGGAAACTATACTGTTCATTATCGCGTAGTAGGTGACGCTAACCATAACGACAAGACAGCGGATCCGATTACTGCTACTATTGCCAAGGCAAACATCACTACTTACACGGCTCCTGTCGGTCTGACGCTGATCTATACTGGAGAAGCTCAGAATCTTGTAGAGGCAGGTTCTGCTGAGGGTGGTGTGATGGAGTACTCGCTCGACGGTGAGAACTGGAGCACTGACCTGCCTAAGGGTAAGGAAATCAAGACCTACACAGTCTATTATCGCATCAAGGGTGACTCTAACCACAACGATGTCGCTATGCAGAGTGTAGAGGCTATCATCAAGGGATTCCCCGTCATCGTTCCACCAACAGAGGGAGAGGGTGGCGCCACTCAGATTCCTGGTGTAGTGAGCTTCTATAATGAAGAGTTCAACATCAAGCTTGACGAGAACTCTGGTGCAGAGCTATATACCGTTACGGAGGTCAACAGCACTACTGTGACTGCCAAGAAGATTGATGTTGTAAAAGCTGGTATGCCGTTCCTGGTACTCAATAAGAAGAACGTCGAGAATCAGGTGGTACTGATTCCTGCTGGTCCGGATGATACACCAGACGATGTTACTCCTGCACAGGAATTCAAGGGTACTGCTGTGGCAAAGGCATTCACTGAAGCAGACATGGCAGCGAATGACTTCTACGTCATGATGAATGGTGCCTTCGTCAAGGTGAATGGTGCCGGAACACTGGCCGCTAGCAAGTGCTATCTGCAAATCGCAAAGGATGCTCCTGCCGGAGCTCCCCAACGTGCTATCGTCTTCGGTGGCGACACGACGGGAATTGACGTGGCAAGAGGATCTTATGGTGCTAATGACGGTAGCTTCTACGACATGCAGGGCCGCAAGGTTCAGCAGCCGGGTAAGGGCCTTTACATCGTAAATGGTAAGAAGGTCGTGATTAAGTGAGAGAAGAACTGAGCTTGCTCGAGTTCGTTCCCATTCGGAAGAACTCGAGCGTAGCTCGAGGTCGTGATTTAGTAAATGAAACTAATTAAAACGAATTACAATATGAGTATTAAAAAATTTGCACTTTGGTCACTGACATTATTATTGTCAGTCACTGGGGTATCTGCAGGGACTTTGTCAAGTATTAGCGATCATGGTACTGTAACCTTCAAGGTGAACAATATAGTCGTGACATCAGCCAACCCGGGCGATATGGTGACTGCCATCATCACTGCTGAAGAGTTGTTCGTACCCAAAATCGTTACTGTGAATCCATACGCTGAATGGGGTGATGCTCAGGTTCCTCGTCGCAGAGGTTTCGATATCCTGCAGCCGTTCCAGGCTACGAAGGTCGATAACTATACGTGGACGTTTACCATGCCCGCAAGTAATGCGAAAGTCAATGTCGAATATACGAAGGATGTTGTCATCGACATGGGCGATGATACGGATATTACCACAGCTATCGAGCAGAGTCTTGGCAACAACGAGGTGCATGACATCACGCTGAACCTGACTGACGGCAAGATATATACCATTAGCAAGCCTATCGTTGCTCCTGGCAACGTGACGATCGACGGTAATGGTGGTACCATCGACCTCACCGGTCTTGGACAGCCTATGATTGTCACTCCTGAAGGCGATCTTGACGAGTGGTTTGTTGGCGATTTCATCCTGAAGGATCTCACTATCAAGGGCGTTGAGAAAGGCATCTTTGCAACGGCCGGCAAGAACTACCTGTATAATGACTTCCTGATTGAGAACTGTGTCATCGAGATTACCGGTACCGGAGGCTTTGAGTTTGACTTCCGCAAGGGTGGTGTGGCCAAGAACTTTATCATCAACAAATCTACCATCTATGCTCTTGAGGCCACGACCAATTCACTCTATACCTCTCAGAGCGGCCAGAAGGCTACGGAGGCTCCCGGCGTAACGTTACAGACGTTTGCCATTACCAACTCTACGCTCTACAACATTGCCAAGAGCAAGAACTTCTTCACGCATCGCCAGTCTAACCAGAAGTGGATTGCCTATACTATCGAGAATAGCATCTTCGTCAATGTTGGCAAGAGCGGACAGGTAGTAAAGGGTATCAATCAGGGCCAGTCCGGCACGAACCCGACATGGAACATCAAGGGTAATGCCTTCAACTTCGATGGCTTGGATACCGGTGTCTCCGAGGAAACCGGTGACAGCGAAGAGCCTGTAACGGATACCTTGAATGGTCTGGTAACCTTCACCAATCCGGCTACGCCCGACTTCGGCGGCCGCTTCCTGAAGGCTCCCGGCATTGCTACTCCCGCTTCGCTGGGTGACCCGCGTTGGACGCTGAACTTCGTACAGGGCTACACCATTGAAGTGGCCATTGGCAACCTCAATGGCTCTGTAAGCATCAAGGATGACGTAGTGCTTGCTGCTGCGGGTGAGACCATCACCGTCATTGCCACTCCGAAAGATGGCTATGCCCTGACCGAGGTGATTGTGTTGGACGAAAATGGCAACAAGATTGCAGTGAATGACTACACGACTTTCGTGATGCCGGCGAAGAACGTCTATGTCGCTGCCGTCTTCAAGCAGCTGAAGGATGTGACGCTTGACCTGGCCGACATTTGTGACATCAGCCAGGCAGTGAACGAAGCACTGGATTACGACGGTGTCGTCAATAACCTCAACATCCGTCTGCACTTCAACATGCGCTACGACATCTCTGAGCCGTTGGTAGTGAGCGGTTCGGTCAATATCTACGGTGAGTCATCGACCATCAATGCCACCAGCACCATGGACGGCCCGTTCATTGTTCTGCGTGACTATCCTACAGCCTCGAAGCTGAACGGCACCGACTACTATGGCATCGACCATGTTACGATGAAGGGTCTGCTGATCAACGGTCTGAAAAACTCCATCTTCTGGGATGGCAACAAGAAGTACTGCGTGGTTAACTTTACCATCGATGACGTGCTGTTCAACCTGGAGACCACAGACGTGAAGAATGAGGCTCTCATCTCGTTCCAGGGCGGTGGTGCGAAGGACTTCACCATCAAGAACTCTACCCTATTCGGTAACAATGATGTGGCTAAGTACTTCATCCGCTACAACAACAGTGCCCGTCTGGACCGCTACGGCTTCGACAAAAACACCGAATTCCAGACGATGACCTACTTGAACAACACGTTCGCAAGTCTGCTGAAGAGCGACGGACAGTGGGGTAACTATAACGGCATTGGCGGACAAACCTATTCGAAGTTTGAGATTCGCAAGAACATCTGGTACAACTGCGGCAACGACATCATCCGCCGTCTGGCCGGTGGCCGTTTCAGCGACAGTGCTCCTCGCGTGTTCGAGATGAATACCTACTTCAATGGCGGTGTTGACAAATCTGAAAGCGAGGCTAGCTACGATAATAGTGGTACAATTCTGACCACCAACCCGAAGTTCCGTGACTTGGCGAATGGTGACCTTACGCTGTTCTACAATACTCAGCAGGCTGAGTACAAGACCGGTGACCCACGCTGGCAGACCTACTTCGACGATGGTACTGGTATCAATGCTGTTGAGAAGGACACCGACGCAGCAGGTACATATTACGACCTGCAGGGCCGCAAGGTTCAGCAGCCAGTCAAGGGCCTCTATATCGTCAATGGTAAAAAGGTTGTGATTAAGTGAGTAAACTAGCTTATAGTTTATAGTTTTGCTTTTTAAAGTTAGCAAAGCGTTTTCTTTGGGAGGGTGTGTCAGTGATGACACATCCTTTTTTTTCTGTGCTTTGAATAATAACCTACGATAGTATTCTTCCTCTGTCGCATCGTGGAAAAATCTCTGTCGTAACACTATCAGTTATTACCAGGGCGATCTCGCCCTCCAGAAACAACTGTTCCGCGATCTCGTCGCCCTCCTCCGCAAGGAAATCCTCCCCCACCGTAAGTACGGTGACAATTTTTCCTAAGTGTCTGATTTACACCAGAAAACTTGCAGCGAAAGGTTTTCGGGCGTTGTATATGGAGCGACAAGCCTCTGACTGTCTTGTTGTCGCTACCGAATTATTTTTACTCGAAAGATAAAGGGAGGTTACTGGCGGGTTTGGAACTCCTGAGGGGTGACGCCGGTGATGCGCTTGAAAGTGGTTTGGAAGTAAGTGCGCGAGGTGAAGCCGCAGTGTTCGGCAATGGTGTCGTTGTTCCATTCCGGATGCAGGGTGAGCTGACGCTTGGCTTCCTCGATGCGCAGATGGGTGAGCCAGGGGTTGAAGAGTCCCTGACGGGTGGACTTGAGCCAGGCAGAAAGGAGATAGCGCGGCAGGTGCATGTCGTCGGCAGCGGTCTGGATGGTGATGCCGCCATGCAGGTGGCCTCCGCGCTCTATCCAGCGGTCGACAGCGGCAGTGATGCGCTTCAGGTCCTGTTCGTGCAGTTCGCGGCTGTCGTCACGACCACTGGCGGCGGTCTGCTGCTGTTCGTCCTCACGCATGGTCTGCTCGACCTGTTGCAGGGCATTCAGATGGTGACGGTCGAAACCGTAGCCGTAGAAATTGACGACGGTATAGCTGATGCAGAAGAAAATGGTGAGGGTATAGACGATGAGCAGTGGCCCTGACCAGAAGATGACCATCGGCGCGAAGACGGCGGAGAGGGAGAGCAGCATGGTGCTGTTGCGCATCCAGCGGATGATGCCGTGACGCTCGCGGTCGAAATAGTTGTCGAGTGCGAGGCGCACGCGGCGGAACTCGTGCCACAGCTGGCCAGTATAGTGGAACTGCATGAGGGCATAGACCACGGCTGCGACCACCTCGGCATAGTAGAGGCGGGGAGTGACGTCGAGAATGGCGTGACCGCCCGTGGGATTGGCCCCCAGAAGTATGGCGACGACGACAAGATAGCTGCAGAGACCTACCTGCCAGTCGTGAATGCGCAGCGACGACTGTCGCAGCAGATTGAGGATGGCGAGGCTGATGAGCCACGCCGAGGGCATGAAAAACAGCAGATTGACCAATACGGCGGGTTCTACGCCCATCTGGCGGAAATGCAGCGTGTATTGCAACAGGAACTGCACGGGCAGCAGGGCGGTACCAGCCACCATGAACCAGCGCGAACGGTTGTATACCTGTCCTGCCTCGCCGTTCAGGGGGAGGATGAACACCAGCATCAGGGTGAGGAATCCCGTCAGCGTGATGGCAGCGAACTGAATATGCTCGATGGGTATCACGGCGCCGTTCTCGTTTTCTTTTTTTCGTTTCTGGGGGCAAAATTACAAAAAAAGACAAAAACAGGCAAGAAAGGTGTTAAAATTATGCGATTTTTAACACCTGATTCTTGTTTTTTTGACACCATTGTGTGTTTTTTGACACCGAAATTAAATTAGAACTTGTAATTTTGCAGTCGAAAATAACAATTCTAGGATACGCAGAAAACTAAGGGTCGACCATAGACCTCACCATTAAAAAAAAATCAAAAAAACCATGATTATTCAGAATTTGTACAACATCATCTTGCTGATTGCCGCAGCCGTGAATATAACAATGGGCTGTGCGCTGTTGGCGGGTAACTCCAGTTACGGCGACTATACGGTATACCGCCGTTCGCGACTGCTGACGGCACTGACGTTCCTGATCTTTGCTGCAGGATTCATCGCCCACAACCGGCTGGGCTGGCGCGCCACATGGCCTGCAGGGGCCTCGGCACTGTCGGTGAGCTACTTCCACATGGCGGCGGTGCTGTTCGGCTGGAGCCACATCTCGCTGCTGAACCCGAACTATCTGACGCGGCGCATCGTCGTGCGCGACATCACCGTCCTCGTAGTGGGCATCATCGCCTACTGGACGGCGGCAACCTGCTTTTCGCTTGTCGCTTTCCACTTCTCGCTGTTGGTATTCTTCCTTCACGCGCTATACATCTCCTTTATTTTTTATCATACGCTTGTACGCGTGCGCGTGATGACGGGACGACTGCCGCAGAGCGACGACAATGCCCGCTGGTGGACGGACGACAACCGCACGATGGTGATGAGGTTCCAGCGCTCCATCCGCGTGAGCTGTCACCTGATCATCATTTTCGGACTGGGTAGCATCGTGGTGACGGCGGCATTCCCCAACGAACAGTGGCCGTACATTCTCCTGATGGCCCTCGGTATCGCGGTGTTCTGCTACATCTACTACGGCCTGACGAACTATGGTACGGTGATTGAGGCCGGCACCAACGCCACGGAGGATGTAGCCGAGGGGAAGAGGAGCCAGCGGCGCTTAGTAATAACACTCGCATTCATGATGACTGCCCTGACGGCATTGGCAGACAGCGAGGTTGTCAGCTATATCGATGCTGACGGCACTTCAAACAGCCATTCAGCTACTATTTTGGCGGGTGGTACTTCTACTACGACTCATGGCGCTGGTTGGTATGTTGTTATAACGGACGTCACATACACCGGCCAGTTGCAGTTCACTGGCGATGTCTGCCTTATCCTCTGCGATGGTGCAACGATCACTGTGAGCAGTGGTGCCACCAACGCCCTTCAAGTGGATGGCAACCTGACCATTTACGCCCAAAGCGGTGGAAGCGGGGCCCTCAAGACAAACACTACTTATAATGTTTCAGGCATCCATGCCAACAACAATGGCCATATCACCATTAACGGAGGCCATGTCACCACACAATCCGGTAACGGCCCTGGTATCAGTGCCAGCGGTAACGGCAGCATAACCATTCATGGCGGCAACGTAGAAACGAACTGCACAAATGACCATGGTCTTCGTGCGAAGTATATCACCCTCGGGTGGCGCAACGCTGCTGACCGCATCAAGGTAAAGAAATACGAACTGGAGGGTGGGGGAGCTCTCGCTGTGGCTACGGGCAAAATCTTCACCGACGGCAATGGCGCAACATATAGCGGCACGTTGAATAGTACGGAGATTGCCGCCATCGCCGGCGAGACCCTGCAGCCCTATGGCATCATGCTGACGGCTAATCAGAACGGCAGCGACTACTGGACTTCGTTCTACAGCGGCACGCAGAGCTATTGTGCCGACGCCACCGTCTATACCGCCGCTGTCAGTGGCAATAAGGTGAATCTGACCGAAGTCGAGGGCGGCGTCATCCCTGCCGGCAATGCCGTACTGCTGAAAGCTGCCGTTACACCTGTCACCCTGCAACTGAATGACGCTGCAGCATCAACGCTCAGCGACAACGAACTGAAGGGCGGCGCGACGGTTGAAGCTGGCAAGACCGCCTATACCTTGGCGGCAGAAGGCGGTGTACTGGGCTTCTATAAGTTCGCAGGTGCTGCATTGAACCCGAACAGGGCACACTTGGAGGTTGCGACGACGCTTGCACCAGCATACCTCGGATTCGACGAGAACACGACGGCTATTAACGTACACGAATCGCACGAATCTCACGAATTAAGTGGCGAGTGGTACGACCTGCAGGGTCGTCGCATAGCTAATGGCCAAAAGCTAACAGCTAAAGGCCTGTACATCGTGAATGGTAAAAAGGTAAAGAAATAAAAAAAGATATACTTATGAAACTACGCCATTATTTTATCAGTCTGCTGACCTTGTTGTTTGTGGTCAGTACACAACAGGCCGTGGCGGACGACGAACAGCCACGCTTTGTGATACCTACAGCCTCGTTAGCATGTGGTGATGGTTCGACGGGTTATGCCGCCATCACAGAGAGCAATCCCTATTTTACTGTCTATCTGTGGATAAGAAACACCGACAATGTGGATACCTATTGGAATGGGGCTCCCACGATGAAGGTCGATGGTCACGCCTTAACCCTTACAGGTCTGAACAACGGCGACGGTACTGAAACAGCCACGGAGTGGACGTGTACGGAGAATGGCAAGACCATCTACTACGTGAAGGCTCACGGCACCACGTTTAAGGCAGGTAGCAACGAAAGCTTCAAGGCCATGTTTTCCGGTATTGGCGACAAGAGTGAAGGCAACAGGGATGATGACTATTATATTGGTCTTGACGTCTACATGTATGAGAACCATTCCGAAGAAAGGCACACGGTGAGTGTCAGCGGAACGTTTGCTTCTGCCGACGGTGTTGGTCACCATGATGTGAAGAATAAAAGCGCCTTGACGTTGGATGGCGAGTCGGAAGCAAAGAGTGGCACGACCATCTTCTCGTTCAAAGAGAGCGGGTGGTCGTTGCTGTGGACGAACCAGAAAGAACTGACGTTCACCTCTCCGGACTTCGAAGAGAAAAGCGGATGGGGTAAATACTCTGTTTATTTCTATAACAAGGAGAGCAGCCAAGTGAGTAACGGCCAGGTGAAGGTCACCGTCACGGACAATAACCCTAACTACACAGGTAATACTAGCTATAGAACTGTTTACTATTACAAGGGCAAATATGCCGACAAATACGAGATGGTGTTCTCGAAGGAAGACTACAAGACGCCTACGGCGATGGCCTATCCGTCGAACCTGAATGCCTCGTATGACGCATGGGGAAAGACCATCAGCCTGCAATGGAAGACGGAGAACTCGAAGAATTACTCGGGTAGCTATGACCTGTATCGCGACGGAACTTATCTGACGTCTGTGGGAGGTAATAGTTACACTGACAAGGTCGATGCGTACGGCCCCTACAATTACACACTATATTTCGTTCCCAACGGCTGGACGAGCGGAACGAAGGAAAGCCAGCTGTCCGCCCGGAAACAGGCCACACTGGATCGCAACTTCGAGTTGGGCGAGCTGAACGTGACGGTGAACAACGCACGTAACGGCTATATGCTGACATGGACTGCATCGAGCTACACGCCCAGCGCAACGACCTACTACACCATCTACCGCAAGACCGTCAGCGCGACGGACGGAAACGTTACATTCACTGAAAGCGACAAACTGACAACGGTAAAGGCATCGACGGCCACCTCATACAGCTATGAGGACCTGAACATCAACTCTACCGACACCTATTCATATATGGTCAGCATCAATGTTCAGGACTATAATTACCAGACAAAGCCCACCCAGCCCAACGGACGTGTTGATGGTTCCAGTCTGACGAGTTTCACCGCCACGCGTGGTACCTACACCGACAAGGTGGAGTTGAAATGGACTGCCGACGTGAAGGCTCAGGACAAGATGGTGTATGTCATCCGTCGTCACACCATCGATAACGGGGGCCCAGAGCAGTTTTCAGAAAGCGATGCCTTCAGCACGAAGATAGCAACCATCGAGGACGGCAGCACATCGTTTACCGACACGCAGCTGAATTGCGGCTATTACTATATGTACAGGGTGGATGCGCTGATCAACGGCAATGAGTCGCAGTTCGTATCCCGCTATTGCGACGGCTTTGCCCGCAACACGGCGACGGTAACTGGTAATGTCACCTTCCAGGACGCTGGCAGCACCATCGGTGTGGAGGGAGTCCGTGTGGACTTTGATGTCGAAGACGGCAATAATCACCGTCAGTCGCTCTGGTGCACGTCAGACTCCTGCGGTCTGCTGTGGAAACAGGACAACGTGAAGCTGAGCAACTATTTCGACAAGCACCCGTTCAGCCAGCAGATGTATGTCTGCCCCGATGCCGGACAAGGCAACGACCCGTGTCTGATGGATATGCACGGCAGTTTGCGCTTGGGTCTGAGCAACGAGACGTCCGAAGGCTATCTGGTGACTGCCAAGGTGGGCGGCACGACCTACAAGTCGGCACACCGCCTGCGCTCGGGTGAGTACACGCATCTCACCTTTACCTACGACGGCAGTGGTTGCGGACAGCTGATGATGGTCGATGCTGACGGCACGATGACCATTGACACGCTGTTTACGAACGTCACTGTCAAATGGACGCCCGAAAGCGGCTACGAGGGCCGTGTCAGTGTGTTCATGGAGTGCAATGGTACAAAAAGCGTACGCGGCTATGTGGACGAGGTCCGCTTCTTCAAGCGTCAGCTGACGGCTGCCGACGTGCGTCAGAACTACGACCGCATGATGGGTGGCACGGAGGTAGGTCTTGTTGCCTATTGGCCGATGGACGAGAGCATCAATACGATGCGCGTGGCCTACGACTACTCTTCTACGGACGGCAAGGCCAACGAGAATCACGCTATCATCATGGGCGGCACACGCACCGCGACCATCCCCGACAAGGACCAGCTGTCGCTGCATGCCGTGACGGACACCCTCGGCTACTATGCCCTGCAGGGACTTTCGTTCGACGGTGTCGGAACCAATTACACTGTCCGCCCCAGCAAGGGTGTCCACGAATTCACGCCCGGAAGCACGAAAGTACTGGTCAGCCCGGAAACGCTGGGCAATATTGGACCAGTGAACTTCACCGACAAGAGCCAGTTCCCCGTAGAGGGTGTGGTCTATTACGAAAACACGCTTTATCCCGTCGAGGGCTGCCGCTTCCTGGTTGACAACGTCGTGGTCACCGACAGCTACGGCCGCGAGGTGACCAGCGACGGCAACGGTCGCTTCACGTTCCCCGTCGGCATCGGCGAACACATCATCACCATCGAGAAGGACGGTCACGAATTCCTCAACGAAGGTCACTGGCCCGCCGCCGGCAAGCATAACTTCAACGCTGAAATCAACGACCTCACCTTCACGGATATCACAAAAGCCGTCGTGGCAGGACGTATCGTAGGCGGCAGCGTAGAACGTAGCAAGCCCCTCGGCCTCGGACAGAGTGTGGCCAACGTCGGTCGTGCCACTCTGACACTGCGCACCAGCGCGGACGTCAAGGATGCCAAGGCGTTAAACGTGTACTATGACAAAGACAACGGGAAATATGAAAATAACCCCCAGCCGCTGGATCTCGGAACCGCCAACCCCGGCATTGTCAACAGCACGGCCTTCGTAGGCGGCTACTCGGGAACAAGTGCCGACATGGACGTGAAGACCATCACCATCCATACCGACCCCGCCACGGGCGAATTTGCCGTGAAACTGCCCCCTGTGACCTACTACGTCACCACGAACGTAGAAAACAATGCGGAGGTAACGGCTATCATAGGCGGTTCACAGATGCTCAATGCCGAGAACGTTTTGTATACGGATACGGCAACAGCGGTCGTCGACGACGCCGAGAGTTCGTTCAGCTATCATACTGCCTTCGTGCCCACCTTTGACGCCATTCCCAATATCAGCGTGCGTCAGACGGACAACGAGCTTGGAGCCTTTGGCGACTTGCGCGTGGCAGCAGGCGAGTTGAACGACACGGTGGATGCCTACCACGTCGATGCCGACACCGGCAAGCTGGTTTATAACTACGGATGGCCGATCTTTACAAAGGGTACTATATACACGTTCGAAATATCTTCCTTCGAACGCTACCTGAACTACGATGAAAACCCGAAGAACCCCAAGCCCTACGACCAACCCTCGTCGGCAGGAACCCTCGACATCAACAACCAGATGGTGCTTGGTGGCGATACCATCGACAACATACCGCTGGACGAGGAAGGCAAGTACACCTATACCTTCCAGGCAGAGGAAGCGAACGTCGAGCCGCCATATACACAGGCCATCAGCGTCAGTCTCATTCTTGGCGATAAGGTCACACCCTGGTACTGGAATTACAGTGAAGAAGGGCAGTCGCTGCGCGGTGCCGTGTTCAGTGCAAAACTCACTGGATCGTCATTTGTGACGAAGGCTCCCGACCAGTTGCTCAACATCCTGCGCGACCCCTTCGGCAGCAATTCCACCGTGACTTGGGCCACGGGTTCAACACACAGCGTATCCTTCTCACGCGACATATCCTACGACTACAGCTTTGGCGGTGCCGCCGAGGTTAAGGGCGGCGCAGGCATGACCACCGCTGTTGGCGCCGTCGGCGCATACACCACCATTGAGATGAAGATGACCGGCGGCGGCGGTGCAGGCTTCAATCTGGGTGTCAACTTCGGCAACAATGAGGACATCACCTATACCACCACTATGACCGAAAACTACTCCACCTCGTCGGACAAGCGCTACGACGGTGCCGACGGCGACGTGTTCATCGGTGTCAGTTCGTCGCTCACCTATGGCGACGGCTCGCAGGTCATGCTTGTCAACGACCAGAACGGCGGCTATGCCATCGGAGCCAAGGACGTCATCGTCGTGGGCGAAACGGTCGACAACGCCTTTGCCTATTCGCAGTACCACATCGAGAACCATTTGATACCCGAACTCAAGAAACTGCGCGAGGATAAGTTGATTGAGGTGAGCGAGGACCAGTTGAAGAACTACCAGCAAACCTACCTCAACGACGAGACCGACACCGTCATCTATATGACCAGCCTGCATCCCGACGACCCGCGCTTCGGTTCCGACAACCGCGACTTCGACGTATGGGACAGTGACACGGCAAAGGTTATGCGCATCGTCGACGGCCGTCTGGCCTGTATATACGGTCCCAGCTACTCCATATTCCCGCCCAAGAGTTTCAAGTCCACGGACGATATGTGGGATGCCGTGCAGGAGGCCACCGAGCAGATCAAACAATGGGAAAACATCCTGCGCGACAACGAGAAAGCCAAGGTGGAAGCCATCAACGACTCTACCCGCCGTTTGCGCGAAACGTATGCGTGGGATGCCGGTGCCAGCACTTCCTACACCACGAAGTACGAATCCTCCAAGGCACTCGGCCTGACCGTCGGATTTGATCCTCAGGTCTTCACCAAGACCTGCCTGAACGTGAAAGCCGAGGGCGGTGGTGTCACCGCCTCCGTCAATGCCGGATTCGAACTGCACATCGCCACCAACCGCAAGCTCCACGCCACCATTAGCAATTCCACTACCGACGAATACACCGTGACGCCCTACGACCCCGTTACCGACAACTACCACATCATGGAGCGCTATGAAGCTCCCGATGGTTACGGATGGATTTTCCGTCAGATAGGTGGTGCCACGAGCCAGAACTACGAACCCGCGCTCTACACCAAGTACTATCAGCCGGGAACCGAGATATCGAAGGCTACCAAGCAGGTGGAGGTGCCTCACATATATTGTGCCGAACCTGTGAAGACCAATGTGCCGGCAGGCGGTCCTGCCGTCTTCGACTTGGTGCTGTCGAACGCTACAAAGGCCGACATCACGGCACCCATTACCTTCGGACTCCAGGTGGTCAACGACGACTGGGGCAAGATGGCCAAGGTCCAGCTGAACGGTCAGCCCATGACCGACAACATCGCCAACATCTACCTCACCGTCGATGACCCCGTCCAGCAAGTGGCCCTGCAGGTCTATCCCGCCGACAATTCCGTAGTCCACATCGACAGCCTGCATGTCAGCTTCTATTCCGACGGACAATGGACCATCAGCGACGACATCGTGCTGGCGGCACACTTCCTGCCGCAGCCCGATCAGGTGGAACTGGCAGTGGACAAGACCTTGATATACACGGGTACAGACTCGACGCTGACGCTGAATGCCAAGGGCTACAACGTCAACAGTTCGGTACTTAACGCCGTAAAGTTGCAGCAGCGCAGAAACGGCGGCGTATGGTCCACCATCCATAGTTGGGTAAAGGGTACACCATCTAGTAGTACCGAAAGTGCGCTGGTAGCTGAGATTGATACGCTCATCGACATGCGCAACGGCAACGTATGGCCCGACGGAGCATACGAATTCCGGGCGGTGACCGATTGTACCATCGACGGTCAGCATCTGGAGGGCATGAGCGAGGCAGTAGCCGTGACGAAGGACGTCACATTGCCGCAGCTCATCAGCATACCCAAACCACAGGATGGTGTGCTCAATGCCGGTGACGACATCAGCGTGACATTCAATGAGAACATCTATCAGAACCTGTCGAAGGATGCCAATTTCATCATCCAGGGAGTCCTTAATACCGACTCCGTGGCTCATGAAGTGGCACTGCAAATGGACGGCTCACCGGCGCCCGTGGCCACCTCGCAGAGCGGACTCACACTCGGCAACACGTCGTTCACCATCTGCACATGGCTCAAGTACAGCGGCGGGGCAGGCACCATCCTGCGCCACGGCGACGGCTTGAACGCCTTCCGCATTAGCATCGGTGACGACGGAGTGCTGACCGCCTATATTACCGACGAGAACGGCAACGCACAGCCCTATAAGGCCAACGAAGCACTGCCCACGGACAAATGGCTGTATCTGGGAGTGACCTACGATGTCATGGGCGGCACACTGTCGGCATACTATGCCAGCGGTGAGGATACCCGCGTCCTCATGAGCAATGTCGCTGTAGGTACCAAGGCATCGTCGCAGGGCAACATCAGCTTAGGCGAGAACCTCAGCGGAGCTATGCACGAGCTGTCACTCTACAGCACGGCACTCAACTGGTCGGCTATCCAACAGCAGATGTACACCGGCAAGAACAACTCCACGCCGTCGCTCATCGGCTACTGGCGACTCGACGAAGGTCACGGCACCAAGGGTGAGGACCTGGCACGCAGCCGACACATGCTGCTGGAGTCGCCCAACAGTTGGTATATGGAGAACGAGAACCTGGCGCTCAGCATCGACGGAGTCGTCACGCCCGCCATGCCAGTACTGAGCATGAACACTGGAGTTGAAGACAGCTATCTGATTGAAATGTGGGCTCGCATCAGCCAGATGGAGAAAGACACCGTACAGCTGCTGTCGCTCGACAAGAGCGGTGTACTCGACATCTGCGTCGCCAAGAATGGCAGCCTGCAACTCGTAGCCGACGGACAGCGCATCAACCAGACGGCGGCAGTCAACGACATCAACCTCAACGACGGACTGTGGCACCACGTGGCACTCAACGTGCTGCGAGGCTCCGACGCACAGGCCAACGTCATCGTCGATGGCACGTCAGTGCTCACCACCGCTTCCGACTGGATTCCCGCCATAAAGGGAGAATACCTCTACATGGGCTGCAACATGCAGGGAGCCATTGACGAGGTACGCCTGTGGCATGGTGCCAATACGCAGGATGCCATCTCAGAACGCCGTTACACCCGCATCAACCCCGAGAATGCCGGCGGACTCGTAGGTTACTACCCCATGGAGCATAGCTTCTATGACGACTACCACCAGCGCGTGTTCGAATTCACTCCCGCCAACATGGCTGAGGGTGCCATCGCGCAGTCGACGCTAATCGCCGTGCCGACAGATACGACGTCGGCCCAGCCCACTGCCACGTTGGCCTCGACGACCCAGACACCTGGTCTGAAGTCGGCACCCCACATGTCGAACCTGAAGTTCGACTTCGTGACCAACGAGCGTAATGTCAACATCACCCTCAACGAGTCGCCGGCCAAGATGGAGGGATGTATCATCAATACCACCCTGCGAGGCTATAGCGACATGCACTCCAACGTCGGCAAGCCCATCACATGGTCGTACCGCGTGCTGCAGAACCCGCTGCAATGGGAGAATGCCGACATGGAGGTCAAGGCCGACATGGGCAGCAGTATGGAGTTCACCGCTACGCTCACCAATACCGGTGCCGACTATCAGGAGTGGAACATGACCGACCTGCCCTCGTGGCTCAAGGCATCGCCGTCGTCAGGCGCCGTACCGCCTCACGGCACGCAGGACGTCACATTCACCGTCAGCTCCAGCAATCCCATCGGTCGCTACTTCGCGTCAGTCAGTGCACGTACGACGATTCGCCAGAGCAGCAGCGTGGAGAACAACGCCCTCGACACCCCGCTCGACATCTCACTCATCGTCAAGGGCGAACAGCCCAACTGGACGGCCGAGAGCTATTCCGAGAGCATGACCGTCGTGGGACAGATCAGCATCGACGGCATCACGTCCACCGACACCGAGGACCTCGTGGGTGCCTTCATCTACGACAATGGACAGATGCGGTGTGTCGGCAAGGCACAGCCCAAGTACAACACCAAGCGCGACGCCTATTACGTCACCATCATTGTCAATGGCGAGGATAAGCTCGAGGGCTCGCTCGTCAGCTTCCGCATCTATGACGCCTCGACGGGCAAGACCTATCCGCTCGTCTCTACGTCGCCGTCCGTATTCTTCAGCATCGATGCCACCGTTGGTTCTACCACCCAGCCCGTCGTATGGAAGAACGAGAACAAACTCCTGCAAACCGAGCACCTTGCTGCCGGATGGACCAACATCTCGCTCTATCTGAAGCCCGACACCGACGACCAGCATCTCTTCGACATGCTCGGCAACAACATCACGCAGCTGAAGGTGGACAAGAACACCACGCTGGAACACAAGGACGGCCAGTGGTCGGCATCCTACAGCCCCATCAAGCCCGGACAGATGATGAAGGTCAACCTCACCGCTGCCGATACGCTCTATGTCATTGGCGACGAGGTAGATCCTGCAGACTGGCCGCAGACCATCGATGCAGGACCGAATACCAGCACATGGATTGGTGTGCCCACGCAGGCTGCCATGACCATCGACGAGGCCTTCGCCGGCATTGAACCGGTGGAGAACGACCAAGTGAAGGGCGATGACGCCGTGAGCATCTTCGACGGCGAGAAATGGGATGGAAACCTGACGTCCATCCTGCCCGGCAAGGGCTACATCTTTACGTCGGCTGCTGAGGTTCCCAGGACGCTGGTCTTCCCAGCCAAGTCGCAAACGGGCCTCACCACCTATCCCACGCAGCGTCGGGGCATTCCAGCCAACTACCAGTACGCCCATAACATGGTGGCGCTATGCACTGTTCAGGACGAAGGGCGCACCATCAGCGACGACGTTGACATCAAGGTCTTCGACCAGTATGGCGGACTGCGCGGAGTCACTGTCAAGACGCTGCGCGACTCGCTGCACTTGGTGTTCATCAGCGGCGATACCGAAGGCGAACCACTCATCATCGTTGCCAACGTCAACGGCCAGACTCACGTACAACTGTTGCCTCAAGGCTTTGTGCGCAACGGCATACTCGGTCGTCTGCTTAACCCATACGTCATCCGTGCATCGGGACTTACCGACATCTCCGAGACCGTCTTCGATGCCCGCAGTCAGCTGGTTGTCTATGCGCTCACGGGTCAGGTCGTCTTCCGTGGACAGGCTTCCGACTTCGACCGCCACAGCCTGTCGCTCGACGGCATCTATATCATCAACGAGACCAAGTTCGACGGCAGCGTCACCTGCTGCAAGGTAAGAATTGACAGATATTAAAATAGGATCAGACAATTATGAAGGAACAATATTTTGCTGACAAGGACCGTTACAGTAACGGCATGTTATATGAGCGCTGTGGGCGTTCGGGCGTCATGTTGCCCAAGGTGAGCCTGGGTTTCTGGCATAATTTCGGTAGTGTGGACCCCTACGAGCGCAGTCGTGAACTGACGCACTACGCCTTCGACCACGGTGTCACCCACTTCGACCTTGCCAACAACTACGGTCCCGAGTACGGTTCTGCCGAAGAAACGCTAGGCCGACTGATGGACGA
This sequence comes from uncultured Prevotellaceae bacterium, assembly GCA_902800245.1. Lineage (GTDB taxonomy): Bacteria > Bacteroidota > Bacteroidia > Bacteroidales > Bacteroidaceae > Prevotella. Next base: position 9,928 of record CADCDY010000001.1, on the reverse strand, counting down.
GGATTTCCGTCCGTATCGTGATGAGCTCTTCATCTCGACGAAGGCCGGCTACGACATGTGGCCCGGTCCCTACGGCGACTGGGGCTCGCGGAAGTATCTCATGGCTTCGCTCGACCAGAGCCTGAAACGGATGCGCCTCGACTATGTGGACCTGTTCTACAGCCACCGCTACGACCCCGAGACACCCTTGGAGGAGACGTTGCAGGCACTGGTGGATATCGTGCGGGCCGGCAAAGCACTCTATGTGGGCATCTCCAACTGGCCGTTGGAAGCCACGCGCTTTGCCGCCAAATATCTGAAGGAGCGTGACGTGCCCCTGCTCATCTATCAGGGCAAGCTGAACATGCTCGACCGCAAACCGCAGGAGGAGGGCATTCTGGATTTCTGTGCCGAGGAGGGCATCGGATTTATCGCGTTCTCGCCATTGGCTCAGGGACTGCTCACCGACAGGTATCTCAACGGCATTCCGCAGGATTCACGCATGTCGAAGGGCAAGTTCCTGCGGGCGGAGATGCTGACGCCCGAACTGCTCGCAACCCTGCGCCGCTATCATGCAGAGGCTCAGGGACGCGGCGAGACGTTGGCAGAAATGGCTCTGGCATGGATTCTCCACCAAAAGGGTGTGACATCTGTGCTGGTCGGTGCCAGCAGTACGGCCCAGCTGGAGAAGAACCTTCGTTGCGTGTGCAAATAATGTTGCGGATTTTTCCCGAAAAAGTTTGTTATCTCACAAATAATTTGTATTTTTGCTGACGATAAACTAATCTACTTACATTTTTAAACAAAACTACACGTATGAAAGACTTACAGATGTACATTAACGGCCAGTTCTGCGAGAGCTCGAACGGCAAGTGGATTGACGTATTGAACCCATCGACAGAGGAGGTCATCTCGCGTCAGCCGGAAGGAACTATTGAAGACGTGAACCGTGCACTCGATGCTGCACGTGCTGCCCAGAAAGCTTGGGGCAAAACGCCCGCCATCGAGCGTGCACAGTACCTGCTGAAGATGGCCGACGGTATCAAGAAACGCGAGAAGGAGTTCACCGAGATCATCATGCGCGAGCAGGGTAAGACTCGCACTTGGGCCTCGATAGAGGTGGGCGCTACCATCGCCTATTTCGAGTACATGGCCACCTTCGCCCGTCACATTGAGGGCGAGATCATCCCCAGCGACCGCCCCAACGAGACCATCCTGCTCACGAAGAAACCCATCGGCGTCGTGGCCGGCATCCTGCCCTGGAACTTCCCGTTCTTCCTCATCGCCCGTAAGGCTGGTGCTGCCCTGATTGCCGGCTGTACCATCGTCATCAAGCCCTCACAGCTTACGCCCGAAAACTGCACGGAGTTTGCAAAGGTTGTGGCTGAGACGGGTCTGCCAGCAGGTGTCATCAACATCGTTACGGGTAAGGGTTCTGTCATCGGCAACGAGATGGCCGGTTCTCCCAAGATTGACATCGTCTCTGTCACGGGTTCTGTGGGTGCAGGCGAGAGCATCATGGCCGCTGCCTCGAAGAACATCACCAAGGTCAGCCTCGAACTCGGCGGTAAAGCTCCTGCTATCGTCATGAAGGATGCCGACCTTGAGCGCGCTGCCCAGTGGATTGTCGACAGCCGCATCGGCAACAACGGTCAGATCTGTAACAACGCCGAGCGCGTCTATGTACAGAAGGAGGTGAAGGAGGCCTTCACGAAGATTCTGGTGGATAAGATGTCGAAGGTGAAGGTGGGCGATGTCTGCGCCGACGAGAGCGTCGATATGGGTCCGCTGGTAGAGGCCCGCGCTTTGGAGAGCGTCACCGAGAAGGTGGAGCGCGCCATCAAGCAGGGCGCCAAGCTGCTCTGTGGTGGTCACCGCGTCGGCACGAAGGGATACTTCTATGCCGCCACCGTGCTCGACAACTGCACGCAGGATATGGACATCATCCATGAAGAGACCTTCGGCCCCGTCATTCCGTTGATAGAGTTCTCCGACATCGACGAGGCCATCAAGTACGCCAACGACTGCGAGTACGGTCTGGCTTCCAGCATCTTCACCAAGGACCTGAACATTGCCGTGAAGGCCTGCCGCGAACTGGAGTTCGGCGAGACCTACATCAACCGCGAGCACTTCGAGGCCATCCAGGGCTTCCATGCCGGCGTGAAGAAGAGCGGTATCGGCGGTGCCGACGGCAAGCACGGCGTCGACGAATACCTCGTCACCCACGTCACCTACCTCGACACCTACGAGGATATGTAAGTATCTCTCCTATATTAACAACAAGGGCGTGTCAAAATAGGCACGCCCTCATTGTTATTATTAAATCTTGATGTATATCCTGCGCCAGTAGAGCAGCCATCCGACGAGCCCTACCGTTGCCACATACGTCAGCGCATAGCACAGCGACGCCAGGCTGGGCACCGCTATGGCGGAACTCATCGCCGCATACAGTCCTTCGTTGATACCCGTACTCCAGCCCACGACGGCCAGACACTCGCTGAACACATAAAGAAACAGCGGATTGACGCCAAAGATCAGGAATACGGTCATCCACCACGTCTTACGGCCTTCCCCACGGACGTCAATCAGGTATATGAGCAGCGCCAGCCCGGTAGAACAAATGCCGCAAGTAGCCACGACGAAGCTGGGCGACCATACGGTCTTGTTGACGGGCAATCCGCAATGGTGCAGCATGAAGCCCAGAAGCATCATGAAGCCCCCCGCCATCAGCAGTCTGTAAACCTTGCGGCGAATGTCGTCCGTTTGTGAGATGAAGCTCATGCAGAGGAATCCCGTCAGCATGTGGGCCGTGGCACCCATCGTGCCCAGCAAGCCTTCGGGATCGATGGGTGAGTGTCGGTACAGGTGGTCGGCACCAAACAACCACAGGTCTATGCGCCCGGCTATGTTCTGAGTGGCATCAGTGCTATATCCGTCGAATGCCAGCAGCACGACAGCATACGCCAACAACAGCCCCACAATGACTTTCAGCGTATGGCGGTGGTCAACATACAATGCAAAGAGCGACGTCAGCAGATAGCATACGGCAATGCGTTGCAACACGGCCCAATAGCGCAGATGGGCGAAGTCCGCCGGACGTCCGTCCATCGCCAGCGCAAACCAGTTGATGAACAGTCCGATGGCGAAGATGAGCACCGTGCGCCTGACCACCTTCCGCAGTACTGCCGGCGTAGGCTGGAACTGCACCTTCGACAGCGACAGCCACGTGGAGAAGCCGACGATGAAGAGGAACGAGGGAAATACCAGGTCGCAGGGTGTCAGCCCATTCCATGCTGAATGTTGCAGGGCGGCAAAACCTTCCTCGAAGCCGTTGTTGACCAGTATCATGCCTGCGACGGTGATGCCGCGCAGCACGTCAAGGGAAAGTAGTCGTTTCTTCATAATGTTCAATGTTCATTGCAACGCCACACTCTCAAGGAGAGAACGTTCAATGTTCAACGTTCAACGTCTCCCCATTGTCACGTTTTCTACAGTATTTCCAGCCCTGCGCATCATAGATGCTCAGCAGTCGGGGCAGCCTGCGCAAAAAACCGTCATAGTCCTTCCGTTCGGGATCGGCCCACTGCACCTCGCAGAGTGCCGCCATACGGGGCAACACCTGATATTCAAGCAGTTCTTTATAAGGAATGTATTCCGTCCACAGGTTTGCCTGCGTTCCGATGATATGACGGCGCACGTCAGCGGACAGAGAGTCGGGTGCGGGGTCGAAGGCGTAGACCTTGCTCAGCGACACGTAGCCACCGATGAGAAACGGCTTTTCCCACAAGTCCTCGGGCAACTGGTAGTAGTCGAAATACATCGAACCCGTAGGAGCCATGATGACGTCGTGGCCCTTGGCGGCAGCCTCGAAACCTCCCTCGTGACCGCGCCAACTCATGATGACGGCACTGGTGTCGATGTCACATTCCGCTATCTCGTCCCAGCCAATCAGCCGACGCCCTTTCTTCGTCAGATACTGCTCCATGCGACGCACCATATAGCCCTGCAGCTGCGCCTCGGTCTTCAAGCCCTGCTCACGCATCCGTTGCTGACAGCGGTTGCACTGCTGCCAACGCACACGGGGAGCCTCGTCGCCACCCAGATGGATATAGGGTGCGGGGAAGAGTTCCGTCAGTTCGTCGATGAGGTCTTCCAGAAAACGATAGACCTTGTCGTTGCCCGCACAGAGAATGTCGTCGAACACGCCCCAGTCGGGACATACCTCATAGGGACCGCCCGTGCAGCCCAGTTCCGGATATGCCGCCAGTGCCGCCAGCATGTGACCGGGCATATCAATCTCGGGAATAATGGTGATGTGGCGCTCCTGGGCATAGGCCACTATTTCGCGGATGTCGTCCTGCGTGAAATAGCCACCGTGAGGGGTATATTCGTAGATGCCGGCATTACGGCCAATGACCGTCCTATTGCGCACCGACCCCACCGTTGTCAACTTCGGCCATCGCTTCATCTCTATGCGCCAGCCCTGGTCGTCAGTCAGATGGAAGTGCAGCGTATTCATAGCGTGCAGCGCCATCATGTCCAGATACTGCTTCACCATCTCCTTGTCGAAGAAGTGGCGCGACACATCCAGGTGCATAGCCCTGTAACTAAACCGCGGCGCACTCTCGATGACGGCATGGGGCAACGAAGTGGGATTCGTCGCCAGCACCTGACGCAAAGCCTGCCGACCGTAGAACAGCCCCGCCTCCGTGCGTCCCTCCAGCACGATGCCGCGCTTGCCGACCGTCATACGCCACCCCTCAGGCGACGCGATGTCCTTAGTCAGCCGTTCCGTCACCTGCGCTTGTCCTTCGATGTTCAGTACCGTCCCTTTCGCATCCATGCTGATGCGCTGGGGCATCGGAATAATGTCGTACTGTGCCCGTGCGGCTACCATTCCTATAGCCATCATGACCGTTAACAAAAGTCTTTGCATAAGCTCTTTTTTTAATACTGAATAGTGTCTATTTTTTCAATATTGCCGTCCAGCCTCCACCACTGCTGAGATGGATGTTCAGACGGTCGGTGGCGGTGACGGTCTGAAGGAGGTGTTGATAGTCGGTGGCATCCTTCAGAGCATTGACGCCATCGGCGAAGATGTCGGCATGATACTGACCTGCGGGCAGGAAGCTGAGGTTGAGGGTCAGGTCGCGCGGTGTCCAGTCGGTGAGAGCAGCCAGATACCACGTAGTACCTTTACGTCGGGCTATGACGGTATATTCTCCCAGTTTGCCGTCGAGGGCAATGGTCTCGTCGAAGGTGGTAGGCACCTGTGCGATGAAATCGGTACACTCCTGATTCCGCATGTATTGCGTAGGGCTGTCGGCCAGCATCTGCAGTGGAGCCTCGAAAGTGGTGTACATAGCCATCTGGTGGACACGGGTGCCCTGACTCATGGGATGGTCGTTATTACCGAAGAAATAGTCTTTCATGGCATTGGTCATGGCACCAGGCGTATAGTCCATGGGGCCAGCGAGCATGCGCAGATAGGGTGCTGTGACGTCGTAGCGGGGCTGATTGTGCAGTGGTCCGTCACCAGCGCGAGGTTCCCACTTGGAATTCTCCAGGCCTTTCACGCCTTCAAAGTTAAAGATGTTGGGATAGGCACGCTGGATGCCGAAAGGCTTCAGACCGTGATAGTCGAGATAGAGATGATGCTTGGCGGCACAGGCAGCTATCTCGTAGGCTGAGGCGATGACCTGCTGGTCGTCGCGGTCGAAGAAGTCAACCTTGAATCCCTTGATACCCATTGCGGCATAGTGCTTCATGACGGCATCCGTAACGGCAGTGCCACCAGTAGGATTGTTGCCTATCAGATTGCGCCAACTGCTCCAAAGGATGATGCCCACACCTTTTTGCTGACCATGAGCTATCAGTCGTTCGAGGTCAATATCGGGGCTGAGATGGTCCGTCAGCGACTCCTTGCCACTCCAGCCTTCGTCAATGATGATATATTCTATATGGTTACGGGCAGCAAAGTCTATATAATATAAATAGGTGTCGGTATTCATGCCCGACTGGAAACTGACGCCTGTGATGTTGGTGTTGTTCCACCAGTCCCATGCCACCTTGCCGGGACGAATCCACGAGGTGTCGCTGATGCGGCACTCGGGAGCCAGCCGCTGTGCCATATCGCAGTTCAGGATGTCAGCATCCCGCTCGGTGATGACGATGGCACGCCAGGGCAGCGACTGCTTGCCGTCCAGCCGGGCGATATAGTCAGCACGCTTGATAGGCACGAGGTTCAGACGGTCGAAACCACCAATCTCCTGCTCCAACGGATAGGGTGCAAACTCACCCTTCAGCACATGTCCCTTACCTCTCACCTCTGACCTCTCACCTCTAAGAAACATTCCCGGATAGTTCTCTACGCCAGCATCCATCACAATGGCTTTCATGCCACCAGGCAGACAGACAGCTAACGGGCTGATGGCCAGCGAGTCGGGAAACATCTGTGACACTCGCCACCACGATTGTCGTTGACGTAAGGCACAAAAGCCTGATAGTCATCAGCAAAACGATACTCTACCGTCTCGCTGTTTACCACCAGAGGCTTTGCGTTGGAACTGATGAGGCGATAGGCGGCACCGTCGTCATAGGCACGCACCTCTATCTGCACCTTCTGGTTGCTATACATCAGCAGTTGGCCATAGTTGTCGTCGACCTTCTCCTTCTTATAAAAGGGTGTGGCGAAGCTGTTGGTAATCTGACGCTTGGCCACCTTGCCTATCTTGCCCATTCCCAACGTCTTGCCACCCTGCTGCATCCGGATGTCAATGGCCGAAGGCAGCAATACTACCGTGCCGTTATAACTGACCGACCAGGTAACCGCCTCATCGGTATTGACTGTGACCGTCAACTTACCATTCGGGGAACTCACTTCATAATGTGCTGCCTGCATCGTCAGAGTTGTCAGACTCATGACTGTCAGCACCATGTTGCGTAAAAGATTGTGATTCATCGTCTTGTGTAGATTGAGAAAATGGTAGTTCAATCAAAGGGATCTGTCCCCCGTGATAGATTGAGTTTTTTTAATATTTATAGAAACTCCACGTGCGGCCGTCCTTGCTGAGTACGAGGTCGTCGTCGTTGAGTTTTTCTATCTTCAGGCGGATATTTGTGAAGGGACGCATGCCGAAGTCGCGTTCTACGGTGATAGTGTCGATGGGTGAACCCTCGATGGACGAACACTGGATGAACAGGCTGTCGCCCTGATGTTGGAAATTGCCGAAAATCTCGGCACCATTGGCCTTAAACCAAGCAATGCTACCCGAGAAACTAAGGTAGCGTTGTCCGTCTGTGCGCCATTGTCCCCACAAATCGCCGGCATCTCTGCCTTCCTGACAGGAAGCGGCCAATAGCCAACAGCTAATAGCTAACAGCGAAGTTAAACGTGTTGCAGTCGCCGTAGATGTTACCCTTGTCGAAGGCGTATGCCGCTGAGAACTGCCAGGCGCCCAGCGTGTAGATGCCTTGGAACATGGCGTCGAACGAGTGGTGCTTCTCGTCGAGCGGGCGATGATAGGTACCCCAGCCTTCGCGGTAGGAACCCTTGACGAGGTACGACAACTGATCGGTAATCTCGCCGTTCACGCCCACATGCCATGCTTTTACGCGGTTGTCAAGGTAGTGGCTGTCACCGTTCTCATTATATATGGGTGAGGTGATGAGCGGATTGCCTGGCGTCATGCCGTAGTGGGCATAGCCGCCGTAGAATTCGTGGTTATAGTAGTCGTCGTTGCCCGTCACCTTATCCGTAATCTGACTGCGGATGGGTTCGGGATAGTCGCCGCCATCATAGTGCAGGGGACCGCATTGGTTGGTGGTTTGGAAATATTCCACCACAGCGCCGCGGACATACTGGCGTCCTTCGCTCTTGTTATGATATTCCAAGCCCCACAGACCGTCCCAGCCATTGCTCTTGCGGATGCCTGAACCGTCCTCGAAAATATTATCGAGATAGGCCTTCAACAAATGCTCTTTGTCGATGTTCCAGCCCAGCTGTACGGTCATCGAACCGAGGTGGTTGCCGTAAACCCAGTCTTCTATGGCGTCGTTCTGGAAATAGTTGCTGTCGCCAAGCGGAAGAATGACCTTCCAAAAAGCTTTCAGATTGGAATCCTTGCTTATGACCTTTTCCGTGCCCTGTGTAAAGTCGTGGTTGGTACCGCCAAATTGGGCAACATGCTCTATGCCTGCGGTGACAAAGAGCAGCTTCTCGGGGTTGGTGCGGAAGTACAGGTGTTTCTGATGATAAAGAATCCCTGTAGTGTATTTGATGTTTGCACCAGGATGCTCGTGGAAATTGTCCTCGCGGTAGTTGCTGTCGAGAAACTTGCCATAGCCGAAGTCGAAGCTGGCCTGTAGCCAACCCTTGGTGTAGGGTATCGTCCAAAAGTCCTTCGTGCCTACATGAATCTGCGGTATGGGTTTGGCATTGGTGCCCTTGCCGAATGTACCGCTCGACAGGAGCTCGTTGCGCAATACGGGTTTCTGTTCACGGGCACCGGCTTCCAGAAAGAAGTCCTTCCAGCCCAGATAGGCATAGCACTGTTGCAGATAGACCTTGTGGTTGGCATGTACGGAACCGATGAGGTCGACGGCACCGGACAGCGTCCAGTCCTCAGCCAGCTGATGTTCCGCATTGACAGCTCCGCGCAGATAGGCCGTGTTGGGTCGTGTCGCTAACACGTGGTGGCGGTTGGCCGTCAGTTGGAAGGCCGTAAAGTCGCCTGTACCCACCGCAGTTTCCGCCGTCAGGTCGTAGGTGATGTGGGTGGAAGGCGTTTCTTGTGCCCTGGCGCCAAGGGTAAATACCAAACAAGATAGCAGCAGTAGAATATGCTTGCTCATGATGAGTAATGAATGAACTATAGTCGCAATTAGAATTTCTTGCCGAAGGCGATGTTGAGGAAGGTCAGCACCAGCAGCTTGAAGTCGAACCACAGCGAACGGTGCTCCAGATAGTAAAGGTCCAGTTCCAAGCGGCGCAACATCTTCTCCATCGTGTCCGTATAGCCGTTATACAGCGTGGCATAGCTGGTGACACCTGGTCGCACCTGATAGAGATAGGCGTAACGTGGGTCGCGCTCCATAATCTGGTCGATGAAATATTTCCGTTCGGGTCGGGGACCGATGAATGCCATCTCGCCCTTGACCACGTTCCACAGCTGGGGCAGTTCGTCCAGATGGTGGGCACGCAGGAATTTGCCGACCTTCGTCATGCGCGTCTCATTCTCGTGATTGTACAGTGCCGGACCGTCTTTCTCGGCATCCATGCGCATGCTGCGGAACTTATAAATGTTGAAAGGCCTTCCAAAGCGGCCGATGCGTTCTTGCTTGAAGATGGCCGGACCTCCGTCCTCGCGTTTCACCGCAATATAGCAAATCAACATCAGGGGCGAAAATATAACAAGGCAGATGAGCGCAGTAAACAGGTCTATCAACCTCTTGATATTGCGTTCCACCTCGTTCATCCCGTCTACAACATATCCGTTTTTAAGGGTAGTCATTTATCGATAAACTCTTTTTTTTAATCCAACGTTCTAATATTAGAACGAATGAATACATGTTTTATTGCATCCAACGGCAATTTTTTTTAGACTATAATTTTTACAGCCATAACATTTCGGGTGCAAAGGTAGCAAATAAAAACGAGCCCACCAAACGATGAGCCCGTTTTTTTGGATCCCCCGACATTCACATGCCGGGGGATTGAGCTCTTTTAAACATATTGTAGAACTGGTTTATCTATCAGACGACCAGCACGACCGCGAAAACAAGGAAGACAGCAAACTTTTTGTCCCCGATACATTCTGAAATCACCCAAAGAGGGTGGAGGTGGTGGAGGTGATTTCTATATATCTCAGAAAATAAATCCTTAATTCCCTTGCACATTTCTACAGGGTATTTAGGGATTTTTTTTTCAAACCCTAAGAAAACTCCTCCA